>NZ_QTXV01000027.1:0-45583 GCF_003461825.1 Prevotella sp. AM42-24
ACGAGAAAGCTACAATGGTATAAACGCGGAGCCGCTTACTTTTTTGTCGTTTTTTGCCCTTTTTTAGCTTGAATTGACGGGTTCTTCGTTTTATTTGAAATATGCTAATAGTGAAAAATGAAGACATTTAATTTTTGAATTTAGCCTCCTCTTATGAGTCTGTTCTGTCGTCTATTAAGACCGGAGTTTGCCTTAATAGACGACCACTCTTGGTCTTAATAAACGACTAACTTTAGCCTTCATAGAAGGTTTTTAGGCTAAATGCATTTTTTAGATTGAGATGAAGGGTGGTGAAGGGTGATTTTAAGTTATTTTCCTTGTAACCGCTTGGGTGTCCGGTGCTTATAATGCGCTGGTGAAGGGTGATGGGTTTCTCTCGTTTCGCTCTTCAAATTTTCGATTATTTTCCCTCAATCCGCAATCTATAGGGTTTAGTGGAATTTTGCTTGCAAAGCGACATTTCTTTTTGTACATATTTCTTAAAGAACAGAGTGCGTGAAATCGCACTATATTGATTACCAAACAATGTGCATCTCTATCCCAAGATGAAATCTATTGTTGATTGGAGCTAAAAGAGCATCAAAATGCACAATAATCGAAAAAAAAACAAAAAGTATAGAGTTTTTCAGATTTTATTTGTACTTTTGTCTTTGCAGAAAATAATAAGAGTAGATGAAACGTGTGTATTTGATTTTCTTGGTGCTTATGGTTATTATTAGTGCCAAGGCAGAGGAAATTTATAAAAATGAAGTTGGTGTCTCTGTAGGATTGGATACTAACGATGCTTATGAGTTGGAGGCTTCTTATCGTTACTTCTTGACACAGAATGTTGCGATAGGAGCAGGTGTTGGTTTCTATCAGCAATATTTTTGTGATGAGGTGCCGTCGGGGGATTTGAATGATGGTAAATGGACGAGTTGGCGAATGGCGGATGATGATGTTAAGATAAAGAAATTTTTCTTGGAACCAACTGTTACGTTGAGAACTCCTGCTTTATTGATCATTGGAAAGGCAAGGTTATGCTTGGAGGGAGAGGCAGGATTGAAAATGCAAATCCCTACGGATATGGTAAGTGTAGATTACTATAATTCTCAAACAAATGATGCAAAAAGTTCTGTGAAGTTTACTGGAAGAGGAAGATGGTGTTTTTGGGAAACTAAAGCACTGTTTAGGCTTGGCTTCCCAAAAATCTCGCTTTCTTTGGGGTACGCTTTTTCCAATTTAGATATTTATACGAATTATAGACGAATGACAGTGGAGCATGTCTCTTTCGCCTCTTTTTATCCAAAGAAGAAACAAACCCAAACTTTTTTCCTGAAACTTTCGTTCCCGATGTGATGAAAACGGATTACACAATCGGCAAACTGATACCATTGATTTTCTGATAGATGTCTAATGCGTAGATATCTGTCATGCCGCTGATGTAATCTATCACGGCCATGATGCGCTCTTCCAAATCGGGATTGTTGATGTCGTATTGGCTGCTTACACGGCGGATGAGTTGCTGGGAATAGAAACGGGTCGGGTTGATGGCGGCATCAATAAACACCTCCATCAGCGTAGCCATAATTTTATAACCAGACAGTTCTATGTCAAGTACTGGTTTGCTGTGGTAAATCTTGGCAAAGGAAATCTTTTCGCATTGCTTGTAGGCATTGCGTTGTTGCTCTGCAATATGGTCGATGAGGCTCCCCTGGAAAGTACCGGCAAGTATTTCGTCCTCATGCTCAATGAAGGTCTTGACGCATTCGTTCTCCAGTCTGCCGATAACGCTGGCTCGCATATAAACCACCTTTTCGTTTTCATCAGTTACCCCTTCGTCGATTATGCGCTGTCGAATCCTGCGCTGGGTGTCCTCATCAAAGAAAGCTAAAAGCAACTCTTCTGTTTCCTTGAATGATAGGATTTTCAACTTGTGGGAATCCTCAATATCCATGATTTCGTAGCAGATGTCGTCTGCAGCCTCTACCATATATACTAAGGGATGACGGGCATACTTGAGTGGTTCGCCAGGTTGGGAAAAACAGGTAATGCCCAATTCTTCCGCGATTCTCTGATACGATTCTGTCTCGGAAGTGAAAAAACCGAACTTGCCGTGACTTCCAGCCAGACTGCTGGCAAATGGATATTTCACGATGGAAGCAAGCATGGAATAGGTCATCACAAAACCGCCCTGACGTCTTCCCTTAAAACAATGAGTAAGGATGCGGAAGGCGTTGGCATTTCCCTCAAAATGGGTAATGTCGTCCCAAAACTTCTTGCTAACCTTGTCTTTAACAGCAAGTCCTGCTCCTTCAGTAAAAAAGGTCTGGATGGCTTTCTCGCCTGAATGGCCGAATGGAGGATTGCCTAAGTCGTGGGCAAGACAGGCTGCACTCACAATGGTGCCGATTTCTTCGAAAAGAGTGTCTTTTAATTCAGGACGTTTCTCTATGATGCGGCGGGAAATATCGTTGCCAAGCGACATTCCGACACTCGCCACTTCCAGACTATGGGTGAGGCGGTTATGCACGAAGATGCTACCTGGTAGAGGGAATACCTGGGTTTTGTTTTGCAAGCGACGGAAAGCTGAGGAGAAAATAAGGCGATCGTAATCGCGCTTGAATTCAGAGCGATCGTCATGGCGCTCGGCATGCTTATGCTCTTGTCCGAAACGCTTGTTTGATATGAGTTTTTTCCATTCCATGACGCAAAAATACACCTTTATTTGCATAATGCAAAATAAAAAGCACTTATTTTTGTTTAAAATCTTGCATTTTTCTTTCAAAAATTCCTTATTGTGCTCAAAAAGCAGTATTTTTGCACAATCTATGCTGTGCTTTACTTTAAAAAGCCAAGCAACTTGAAATATTTAAAAGTGTAATTATGATTAAAATCCAGATTATCAACAAGGGGCGCCAGCCTCTGCCAACATACGCCACACCTCAGAGTGCGGGCATGGACTTGCGTGCTAACTTTGACGAGCCTATCGTACTCCATCCCATGGAGAGAAGACTTGTGCCTACAGGACTTTATATGGCTTTGCCTGCAGGATTGGAGGCGCAGATTCGCCCTCGCAGCGGTCTTGCTCTGAAGCATGGCATTACCGTGCTCAATACTCCTGGAACAATCGATGCAGACTATCGTGGTGAAATCATGGTATTGCTCATCAATTTCTCTCAGGAAGATTTCGTTATAAATGAGGGGGAGCGTATTGCACAAATGGTTATTGCCAAGCACGAACAAGGGGAATTCGTTGAGGTGGAAAGTCTTGATGAAACTGAACGTGGCGAAGGCGGATATGGACATACTGGAGTCAAATAAGAATATAAGGTATTCTGGTGTTAAATCAATATTTTTTAAGAGGAAACGATTAACGTGAAGATTAGTGCTAAATATATAGCTTTGGGAATGGTGGCTCTGTTGCTCGGAACTGCCACTTTGCCATCTTTGGCGCGTAAGAAAAAGCAAATTAAAGCTGTTGCTGCTGAACAGGATACAATTCCTGCAAATGATAAGAAACGCTTTGATTACTTCTTCCTGGAGGCCATTCGCCAACAAGGTGCAGGCAACTATAGTGCTGCCTTCGACTTGTTGGAGCATGCCCGTGCCATCAATCCCCATGCGGCTGAGGTGTATTATTTCCAGTCGGTGTATTACTCACAAATGAAAAAGGACTCCATCGCTTTAGCCTGTCTGGAAAAGGCTGTTAGTCTTAATCCTGAAAACCAGACCTATCCGGAGCGACTGGCGCAGTACTATATTGGCAATCAACAGTATGACAAAGCGATAGATTCGTATGAGCTGATTTATGCGCATAATCATGATAATACGGATGCTTTGCGCATTCTTCTCCAGCTTTATCAGCAGAAGAATGATTTCCAAAAAATGCTTTCTACGATTGCCCGATTAGAAAAGGAAGAGGGCGAGAGTGAGCAGTTTACCCTGTCTAAAATGCGTGTCTATGAAATGATGGGGGATAGCAAAGCTGCTTATCGGGAATTGGAAAGCCTTTCTGATAAGCACCCTCTTGATATGGTCTATAAGACGATGTTGGGTAACTGGCTGATGCAGCACGACAGACAAAAGGAAGCATATAAGCTCTTTACGGATGTTCTCAAGGAGGAACCTGACAATGCCTATGCGGAGTCTTCGCTATATGATTATTACAATGCTACTGGTCAGAAAGAACAGGCACGACAGATGCTGGACCGTATCTTGCTGGGAAAAAATACGGAATTGGAAACAAAAATCGTGATGATTCGTTCTTTTATTCAGGAGAATGAACGTAATGGCGGTGATTCGACTGAGGTCTTGAATCTCTTCACGAAGATACTCAATGTGCCTAAACCTTCTGGTGAATTGGCAGAACTGAGAGCTGCTTATATGGACTTGAAGAAGATGCCGCAGGATTCTGTAGATGCTGCTTTCCAGAAAGTTCTGACGATTGCTCCCGATCATGCGAGTGCCCGTTTGCAACTGGTACAAAGTCTATGGGAACAAAAGAAATATGATGAGGTTATTGACATGACCAACCAGGCTCAGGCATACAATCCTGATGAGATGGTATTCTATTATTTTGGAGGAATGGCGCATTATATGAAAGGGGATGATGATGCTACTCTCGTGACTTTCCGAAAGGGATTGGCACAGATAAATGAAAAGAGTTCACCTGCCTTGGTATCTGACCTGTATATGATTATGGGAGATATCTTGAACAAGAAAGGCTTGGAAGATGAGTCGTTTGCTGCCTATGATTCCTGTTTGCAATGGAAGGATGATAATGTGGCTGCGCTCAATAACTATGCTTATTATATCAGCTTGAAGGGAAAAGAGTTGCACAAGGCGGAGCAGATGAGTTTTAAGACCATCAAGGCGGAACCGAAAAATGGTACTTATCTGGATACCTATGCCTGGATTCTCTTCATGGAAGAGCGTTATCATGAGGCAAAAATCTATATCGACCAGGCTATTGCCAATCTGGATTCGACTCAGAACAACAATACCGTCATCGAGCATGCTGGGGATATTTATGCTATGAATGGACTAACAGAAGAAGCTCTGAAGTTTTGGAAACAGTCGTATGATGCTGGCAATAAATCGGAAGGTATCATGACGAAAATTAAGAATAAAAGATACATCACGGAGGAAGAAATCAAGAGAATGACAGGTGGTTCGACTGTAACTCCTGATCGCAAATCTCAAAGTCGAAGTGGTGCGAAAAAGAATAATAAATTGAGAAATGGAAAGAAAAAATAAAAACTTCGTCAAAGTGATAGCTCTTTGTCTGCCGCTTTTACTGGGTGCATGTGGTACCAAGAAGGTTGTAGAAGGGAATGGTTCGACTTCTACTTCCCAGTCCCAGAATGCAAATTCCAGTCGCGGACATCAGAGTGAAGCGTTAAAGAAATTGGCCTTCGTGCAGAAAGTTTCTGACAACCAGGTCTATTCTAAGAATATTGTTGGCAATATGTCGTTCAGTCTTCAGATGGGCAGCAAGGACATTTCTGTGCCAGGGGCTCTTCGCATGAGAAAGGACCAGGTGATTCGTATCCAACTTTTTATTCCTATCTTAGGTACAGAGGTTGGCAGACTGGAATTCACTCCAGACTATGTGCTGATTATCGACCGTTTGCACAAGGAATATATCAAGGCGGATTACAATCAAGTGGATTTCCTGAAGAAACAGGGAGTTAATTTCTATTCCTTGCAAGCCTTGTTCTGGAATCAACTCTTGTTGCCTGGTAACCAGAGAGTTTCTGAATCAGACTTGAAGAAATTTGATGCCGACTTGGATGCTGCCGGCGATGTGGTGCCAGTTACTTTCAAACAGGGGAACATGACCTACGCCTGGGGTGCTGACCGTAATACAGGTCGTATCTTACAGTCTGATGTGAAGTATAAGACAGCCAACAGCAATTCGGTGCTTCATATAGACTATAGCAATTTTAAGAATGTAGGAGTAAAACAATTCCCAGCCTCTCTGAAACTGAAGTTTATGACCGATTTGGCGAAATCTGACAAAGAAATGCAGATTTACATTGATATGAATGCGGTAAAGACAGATAGTAATTGGGAGGCAGAGACTAAGGTGTCAGATAAATATAAAAAGGTATCTCCTGAGGATGTCCTCAGTAAAATCATGAATATGTAATGAGACGTATATTATTATTCATATTAGCACTTTCTTTTACGCTTTCTCCTTTTGCGCAACATAAAACTACGAGGAAGAAAGCGACCGTAACTGCTCACAAAAAGGCAGATCGTAAGACTCCTCAAAAGAAAGTTGTAAGAAGAAAGCCGGTTGCCAGGAAAACAACTCATGCTACCCCTTCTCAAGCAGAGAGAAAGGCTGCTACTTATAGCAATGCTTCTATCAGAGGATTGCAGGGGCAGCGTGCCAATATCCAAAAGAAAATCAGGGAGCAGGAACTGGCTCTTCGTAGGAATAAGGAGGATGTGAAGAAACGCTTGCAAGACCTGATGGCTATCAATGGTGAGATAGATCAGCGACAGAAGAATATTGAAGGCATCCAGAAGGATATTCAGCATATTGAGGGCAATATCGGTATTTTGAATGCCCAGCTCAAGACCTTGGAACAGCAGTTGCAGGACCGTAAAAACAAGTATATCCGCTCGATGAGATATATGAGCCGTCATCATTCGGTACAGGAGAAGCTGATGTTTATTTTTAGTGCCAAGAGTTTGTCTCAGATGTATCGCCGCCTGTCTTTCATCCGTCAATATTCTGCTTTCCAAAAAGCTCAGGGTGAAGCTGTTAAGGCGAAACAAAACCAGGTGAATGACAAGCACAGACAACTACAGACGGTCAAGGGTCATAAGAATAATCTGTTGTATAAAGGAAAACAGGAGAAGACTGTACTGGAAGGAAAACAGCAGGAACAGAAAGTGGTAGTTCAGGGACTTCAAAAGCAACAGAAGACTATTCAGGCTGTTATTGCAGACCAGCGCAAGAAGGATGCTGCCATCAATGCTCAGATTGATCGGTTGATAGCACAGGAAGTTGCAAAAGCCCGTGCCCGTGCTGCAGCTGAGGCTAAACGCAAGGCTGCTGCAGCTGCTGCAGCCAAAAAACGAGCTGCAGAATTGGCTCGTAAAAAAGCTGCTGCAGAAGCTGCTGCTCGTGAAAATGCCCGACGAATTGCTGAGGCAAAAGCACGCGAAGCTGCTGCTGAGGCTGCAAGACGTAAGGCTGCTGAAGAAGCAAGATTGGCACAGGAGGCTGCAAAGAAAGCTCAAGAGGAAGCTGCCCGACAAGCTGAGGCTAAAGCAAAGGCAAAGGCTCAGGCTGCTGCTCGTGCTGCTGCAGAAGCTGCTGCCAGAGCTGCTGCCGAACAGGCTGCCAAACAAGCTGCTGCTGAACAGGCTGCCCGTGAGGCTGAGGCTAATCGTAAGGCTGCCGAGTTGAAGGCTAAAGCTGATGCTGAGCGCAGTAAGAAGGAAATTGCTGAGGCTAAACAGGATGCGCAGGAAGCGGCTACCCTGAGTACGGTTGACCGTATGTTGAGTGGTGGTTTCGAGTCTAATCGTGGTCGCTTGCCGATGCCGATTAGCGGCAGTTATCGCATTGTGAGTCATTTCGGACAATATAATGTAGAAGGCTTAAAGGGCGTCACACTGGATAATAAGGGTATCAATATCTTAGGTAAACCTGGTTGTGTGGCTCGTAGCATTTATGATGGTGAGGTTAGTGCTGTCTTCGGATATGGAGGAATGTGGAATGTCCTTGTTCGTCATGGTGCTTATATCTCTGTCTATTGTAACTTGAAATCTGTCAGCGTTCATAAGGGACAGCGAGTTTCGGCTCGTCAGGCTTTAGGTGCTGTAGGATCTGATCATATTCTCCAATTCCAGTTGCGTAAGGAAACGGCAAAACTGAATCCTGAAGCTTGGCTTGGAAGATAGAAAATATAGGGTGGCGGCTAACGAATTGCATAATTTGTTGGCCGCCATCTTTTGTTGTTATATATAAGGATTTTTTTTTGTAAGAAACACTTTCTTGAAAACCTGTTCAAAAGTTCAGATATTTGTGCAAACGTTTGCTCACGAAAAACTTGGGAATTTCTTAATATCTTGCTAATAGTTAGGGAATTTATGGATATTTTTGCAAACGGAATAAATTCGCAACTAAATATCTTAAACTTAATTATGCAAAAGAATTACTTATTATTTAACTTGCTTGTCTTGCTTTTTGGCATGACATTTAATGGCTTAGTTGTTCAGCCTTCTTCGGCTGCCGTAATGGCAAACGACTATACGCCAGCGGTTACTGAAGATGAGGTCTCTGTGTTTTTGGAGACAAGTTATGACAATGCCAAGATTTGGGCCTGGAATGACAAGGTTAAACAGTTTACTACTGCTGCTTGGCCTGGAGATGCCATGACCTTGATGGGAACTAAAGATGGCAAGAATGTCTTTAAATGGACATATACAGCTGGTACTGAAATTCCTACTGGTGTGATTTTTACTCATGATGGTGGGCAGAAGCTGAATGGCGGTGATCAGGAATTCAAGAATCATGGTTATTACGTAGAAGGTAAATATACCAAGACGATTGAAGGTCCTGCTGGCAAGGTGATGGTTTTCTTCGACAATAGTACAGCCAATCTTAAGGATGTTTACTGCTACATTTACAATGGTACTACTGCAGCGCAGGAATGGCCAGGTATGAAAATGTCACTTGACAACGAAACTGAGTATAATGGCAAAAAAGGTTATTATACAGTAGAAGTTCCTCAGGCATTCTTTACTGGTTATTTCGTTATTAATAATGGAGCAGCAGCTTCTAATCTTGCAGGTGAAACCGTTTATGTGAATGGTACTGTAACGGCTATCGAGACTACAACTATGACAGATGTCAAGAAGACAACAAATGATGCTTGGTACACCATCTCTGGTATCCGCATCAAGAAGCCTACTCAGGCTGGTCTCTATATTCACAATGGTAAAAAAGTAATCATCAGATAATAATAGCAGATTATGAAAAAGACAATCAATTATGGTCTTCTGATGTTGGTGATGCTGTTCACCATGGCATCCAACATCTTCGCAGACAACAAATATGGTCTTAAAGACAATATTCAGGATGGTGTCATCCTTCATTGTTTCGACTGGACGTTGGCAGATATCCAGGAAGAAATTCCTAATATCGCCAAGGCAGGCTTTACTGCAGTTCAGACTTCTCCTGTTCACGAAAGAGCAGGTAAAGGATCCGTCTGGTATGATGTTTATCGTCCATACGACTTTAAGATAGGTAATGGTCTTGGTACTGAAGCTGACCTGAAGGCTCTCTGTGCTAAGGCTCATGAGTATGGTGTTAAGGTGATTGTGGATGTTGTTGCCAACCATACCGACCATCCTAACGTGGCTGAACGCTTGAAGGACGAGAGCCTTTATCATGAACGATTTGGTGTGGGTAACTGGAATGACCGCCATCAGGTTACATTTGGTATGATTGGAATGTGGGACCTCGATACCAACAATCCTACTGTGCAAGCCATCATCAGTCAGTACATCCAGGACTTGAAAGCCTGTGGCGTGGATGGTATCCGTTGGGATGCTATCAAGCACATCGGTTTGCCTTCTGAAGGCGATTCTTTTATGAAGAATGTGGTGGATCAGACCATGTACAACTATGGTGAGATCCTTGATGGTACTGGTGGTAATGATAATGTCCTTTTCCCAGAGTATCAGACATACATGAGTATTACTGATAATGGTTATGGTAACGGATTTGCCAATTCCTTTGCCGGTGGTTCTATCAACGAGTCTGAAGGTAATTTCAATCAGAGAAAGGCAAAGACTGAAAAGTTGGTTTATTGGGGTGAAAGCCATGATACTTATGCCAACGATGGTGGTGAGTCAAAGAATAAGAGTCAGAATGTTATCGACCGTGCGTATGCAGTCGTAGCTGGTAATAATGGTGCTACCGCTCTTTATTTCTCCCGTCCTGCTCAGAAGGCAAAGAATGATATCAAATTTGGTGATAAGGGAAGTGTTCACTTCAAAGATGCCGAAGTGGCTCAGGTAAACCACATGCACAATGTTTGTGCCGGCGAGCCTAACTATTATGTAAAAGGTAATGGCGTTTGTGCTCAGGTTCGTAAGAGTGGCGCTATTATCGTATTGGGAAGTGGTTCTGACCGTGACGTGACTGTAGCCAATGGTGCTGGCGACGGCAAGTGGCTCAAGTCTGGTACTTATAAGGATATGGTAGGCGGTGGTGCTTTCACCGTCAATGCTTCTACAATCTCTGGTCATGTTGGCGAGTCAGGTATTGCTGTCATCTATAATGCTGGTCCTATCGTGCTGACTCCTGAGGTTGTTTTCAATCCAGCTGATGGTACAGCCTTCTCTGATGAGTCTCTCACTGTGACTGCTACTCCTTTGAATGCTGTTTCTGCCTGGATTCAGGTGAATGATGGTGCTAAGCAGACTTTTACTGCTGCCAAGCAGTTTACTGTAGGTGCTGATGTTGCTTATGGTAAGAATGTTACTATCACTTGGGGTGCAACCGACAAGGATGGCAAGACCGAAACAGGTTCGGTCACTTACAAGAAGGTGAAGGCTTACGTTCCAGAATTGGGCAAGGCTGATGAAATCTCCTGTTTCTTGGAGACATCTAATGCGGCAGCAGCCGTATATGTATGGAATGACAAGGTTAGTCCTGTAATTGAGCATGCTGGTAAATGGAATGATGCTATCAATAAAAAGTTGCCTCTTGTAGGTAAGAGCGTTTCTGGAAAGAATGTCTTCAAGTGGACTTATGATGGCACCGAGACAAGTGCTCCTACTCAAATCATTTTCTTGGATGGTAATGGAAATAAGATAACTGCTGACGTGGAGTTTGTCAACCACGGCTACTATGTTGACGGAACATACAGCACTACTGTGACCAAGGTACATGAAGATGAGATCGTTGATCCAGAGTATGTTTACTTCGATAACGCTTCCAACTGGGAGAATGTTTATTGCTACTTCTATAATGGTAAAACATCTTCTACCGCATGGCCAGGTGTAAAGATGACTTACGATGCTTCTGCTTCTCATAATGGTAAGACAGGATGGTATAAGGCAATGATTCCTACAGCATACCTCAATGCTAAGTTCTTTATCAACGATGGTACTCCTGGTACTGCTATCAATGGCAAGAATGCCTCTACTGAACAGGTAGTGAAGTAATTCTGCAGGTAAACATATAATATAGATGAATCGAGCAGAGCTCTTAGATGGCAGCGCCATCTAAGAGCTCTTTGTATTTGGCGATAGCTTCAGCTATTTCGCTTATCTTGATAAACTCATCAGCAGAATGGGAGCGGGAAGACTCTCCTGGTCCCAACTTGAAGGAAGGAAATGGCATCAGAGCCTGGTCGCTAAGGGTAGGACTGCCGAAAGGCTTCATCCCCATGGCTATACATTTCTTAATAAGAGGATGCTCAGGATCAATACGGGATGATTTCAAACGGAAACTGTGAGCCTTTACTTCGCTCTTCAAGTGCTGGCAGATAAAATGATAGACCTCCTCATTGTCATAAAATTCATTGGTGCGGATATCTACCAGCATCGTACACTTGTCTGGAATCACATTGTGCTGAGTACCTGCATTCACTACCGTTAATGTCATTTTGGTAGGACCTAAGAACTCGCTTACTTTCTCAAACTTGTAATCACGAATCCAGCGCATATCATCCAGTGCCTCATAGATAGCGTTTACTCCTTCGTTACGGGCAGCATGGCCGCTCTTGCCATGAGCGATGACATCTAAGACCATTAACCCCTTTTCTGCTACAGCTGGATTCATGCCAGTTGGCTCACCAACGATGGCGAGGTCTATCTTAGGCAATAGCGGTAGAGCACGGCTGATACCATCTTTGCCCGATACTTCCTCTTCAGCAGAAGCCAGATAAATAAGGTTATAGCTCTGTGGCTTCTCTGTAAGCATTCTGAATATCTGTAGTAGTGAGCATAGTCCGCCTCCGCAGTCGTTGCTGCCCAAACCATAAAGAAGGTCGCCTTCTATGGTAGGAACATAGGGGTGGCGCTGCCATGAGTCTACAGGTTTTACCGTGTCAATATGTGCATTGAGCAGCAAAGTAGGTTTGCTTTCATCAAAGTGCGGGTCAATCACCCAAATATTGTTGGCTTCCCTCTGAGGTTCAAAACCATAACTGCGGATCGTCTGTTCCATGATATCTGCAGCATCCTTTTCATTACGGCTTACAGATGGGGTGGCGATGAGCTTCTTCAGCAGCTCAACGGCATCATTGGTGAATTGTTCTTGTGTCATCATAATCTCCCTCGTTTTTGAATTCTGTGGCAAAGTTACGAAAAAAAGAGCAGACAAAATGGAAAAAATGCCATTTTTATTTTGTTTTGTCCTCTATTTGCCGTATCTTTGCACCCATATAAATAACAATAGCTTATGCAAATCAATAGTCATCTTTCAGTACTGATTCACGACTTGGCTAAAAAGTACGGTGATAAACCTGCGCTTACTTTTAAGAAGTTTGGCGGTGAACAATGGCAAACTGTTTCGTGGAATCAGTTCTCTCTGAGAGTGAAACAAGTTAGCAACGCATTGCTCAACCTGAACTTGAAGCCTCAGGACAAGATTGCCGTGTTCTCACAGAACTGTGTACATTATCTATATACTGATTTTGGAGCATACGGAGTGAGAGTTTGTGCTATTCCTTTTTACGCTACAAGTAGTGAGCAACAAATTCAATATATGGTCAACGATGCCCAAGTGCGTATCCTCTTCGTAGGTGAACAGGAACAGTATGACAAGGCCCATCGTGTTTTTGCGCTTTGTCCATCTTTGGAACGCATCGTTATCTTTGATTCCAGTGTACGTATCAGTACTCATGATCCCGCAGCTTTATATTTCAAGGATTTCATCAAGTTGGGTGAGAATCTTCCTCGCCAGACTGAAGTGGAGGAACTTTATAAGCAGGCAAATATGGATGATTTGGCTGATATCCTCTATACCAGTGGTACTACTGGTGATAGCAAGGGAGTGATGCTTACATACGGACAGTATCATGCTGCCTTGAAGGCAAATGATGAGTGTGTCCCTGTCACCGAGAAGGACCGTGTCATCGACTTTCTGCCTTTCACACATATCTTTGAACGTGCATGGTCTTACCTCTGCTTGAGTGAAGGTGCACGACTTTTTATCAACACTTACCCTCATGAGATACAGGAAAGCATGCGAGAGGTTCATCCTACTTGTATGTGTAGTGTGCCCCGATTCTGGGAGAAAGTGTATATTGCTGTGAAGGCTAAGATGGATGAGGCTCCTTCGTTCAAAAAGAAACTGTTTAATCACGCTTTGGCTGTTGGCCGCAAGCGTAATGTGGAATATCTTGCCAATGGTAAGCGTCCTCCTTTGACACTTGAACTTGAATATAAGGTAGTCAATAAGACAGTCTTGAGCATGGTGCGCAAGCAGTTGGGCTTGGAGAATCCTAATATTTTCCCTACTGCTGGTGCTTACGTGAGTCCTGAAGTTGAGGAATTCATCCTTTCTGTTGGTATCGGAATGGTGGTAGGTTATGGCTTGACCGAAAGTCTTGCTACGGTTTCCTGTGTTCATCTGGATAAGAAATTCACCATTGGTTCCGTAGGTCGTCCTATCTCTAATATTCAGATTAAGATAGGTGAAGACAATGAGGTCTTGTTGAAAGGTCCTACTATTACCAAGGGCTACTACCATCGTGATACGACAAATGCAAATGCGTTTGACGAGGAAGGTTTCTTCCATACAGGTGATGCCGGCTATATGAAGGACGGAGAGTTGTACTTGACTGAACGAATCAAGGATCTCTTTAAGACTTCGAATGGTAAGTATATTGCTCCTCAACAGGTAGAATCTCTGCTCTTGGTGGATAAATTCATCGATCAGGTAGCCGTGATTGCAGACCAGCGTAAGTTCGTTTCTGCCTTGGTTGTACCTGAGTTCCGATTGGTAGAAGACTGGGCTCGTGAACATCATATTCCTTTCTCTGGAAGAGAAGAACTTTGTGCCAACGAGAAGGTACAGAAGATGTTGATGGAGCGCGTCAAGATCCTTCAGCAGCATTTGGCTTATTATGAGCAGATCAAACGTATCACGCTTTTGCCTCACCATTTCTCTATGGAAGCAGGAGAGTTGACCAATACGCTGAAGATTCGCCGACCAGTTATCAATAAAAACTATAAGGCAGAGATAGACAAGATGTATGAAGAGTAACTTCATGGTGAAGTATCGGAAAAAGAAACAGGAAGTTATTTAAAGGATAAGGTAATAAAAATGATAACAGCTGACCAGTTGAAAGATGTGATGGATCGTGCTGACGCTCTCCATCGTTATCTGAATATAGACCAGAAAAAAGTAGAATTTGAGGAGGAACAGCTCCGCACTCAGGCTCCTGACTTTTGGGAAGATCCTAAATATGCTCAGGAGCAGATGAAGAAAGTAAAAGGCATCCAGAAATGGCTGGATGGCTATAAGCAAGTACGTCTCTATGCTGACGAACTGCAACTTGCATTCGACTTCTATAAAGATGAGATGGTGACCGAAGAGGAAGTGGATACTGACTATGACAAGGCTATCAAGGCGATAGAAGATTTGGAATTGAAGAATATGCTTCGCCAGAAGGAGGACCCTATGGACTGTGTACTCAAGATTAATTCTGGTGCCGGTGGTACGGAGAGTCAGGATTGGGCTTCGATGTTGATGCGTATGTATATGCGCTGGGCTGAGGCTCATGGATATAAGGTGACCATTACCGACATGCAGGAAGGTGATGAGGCTGGTATCAAGAGTGTTACCATGACGATTGAGGGTGGCGAGTTTGCATACGGCTACTTGAAGAGTGAGAATGGTGTGCACCGTCTGGTGCGTGTATCTCCTTTCAATGCTCAGGGTAAGCGTATGACCAGTTTCGCCAGTGTCTTCGTTACCCCATTGGTAGATGATACCATCGAAGTGTTTGTAGATCCAGCCAAGTTGTCTTGGGATACATTCCGTTCCAGTGGAGCGGGTGGACAGAATGTCAACAAGGTAGAGTCTGGTGTCCGATTGAGATATTGGTACACGGATCCTGATACGGGTGAGGAAGAGGAAATCCTCATCGAAAATACTGAGACGCGTGACCAGCCGAAGAACCGTGCCAAGGCATTGTTGCTTTTGAAGAGTCAACTCTACGACCGTGCCATGAAGAAACGTCTCGAAGCTAAGGCTAAGATAGAGGCTGGTAAGAAAAAGATCGAGTGGGGAAGTCAGATTCGAAGCTATGTCTTCGATGACCGTCGTGTGAAAGACCATCGTACCAATTATCAGACATCGGATGTTGATGGTGTAATGGATGGTAAGATCGATGGATTTATCAAGGCATACCTGATGGAATTCCCTTCCGAGAATGAAGAATAGTAATAATAACCTAATATTAAAAGACTATGAGTAGTAATAAAGACTTAAGAAGAGCAAAGCATGCTGCTTATGAGAAGAAGCAGGCTGCGAAAGGTGAGAAAGTCATCAAGTGGATATTTGGCGTGTTGATAGCTTTGGCTATTATCTTCGCTATTTATGCATCTTCTATCGCATAATTTATGAACCAGAAATGGGAAGTTATCTTTATCTGTGATTTCCTGTTTCTAATATGGAAACTATGAGTGGATTAGAAATTGAAAGAAAATTCCTCGTAAAGAAGGGCGACGCATATAAAAGCGCCGCCTTTTCTAATAGCCATATTCAGCAGGGCTATATTCCTGCTGATGGAGCTACGGTGAGGGTACGTACGCGTGATGACAAGGCTTATCTTACGATCAAAGGTAAGTCTGTAAATGGAGGAATGACGCGTTATGAGTTTGAAAAGGAAATCACCATGGATGAGGCTCAACATCTCTTGCAACTTTGCAAGGGCGGTGTCATCGATAAACGTCGCTATCTGGTGAAGAGTGGTAAGCATACTTTTGAAGTGGATGAGTTCTATGGAGACAACCAAGGTCTTGTCATGGCTGAGGTAGAACTTAGTGATGAAAACGAAGCCTACGTGAAACCGGATTTCATCGGAATGGAGGTGACTGGTGATAAGCGCTTCTATAATTCACATTTATTGAATTTCCCTTTTGTGGTTTGGCGCAATACTCTACCAGAAGAATATCGTTAAGGGGTACGGTTTCTGTCGCTTTTTCGGAATAAAAGTAATAAAAAAGTATCTGAAAAGGCATAAAATTGCAAAAAGTGAACAAATTTGAGATATTTACTTTCGATTTATACGTTTAAATGCGAATTATTTTATAATTTTGCACTCGTATAAAGAGAAAGTATTTCAAATGACAGAAAATAGTAGAGGAAGTTTTGGTAGCAAGATTGGTTTGATACTTGCTACAGCTGGTGGTGCTGTTGGACTTGGTAATGTATGGCGTTTCCCTTACATGGCTGGGCAGGAAGGTGGTGCCGCCTTTATTTTGGTATATATTGGTTGTGTACTCCTGTTGGGTATTCCTTGTATGATATCCGAATTTATCATCGGTCGTCATGGAGCATCCAATACGGCTCGCGCTTATACCAAAGTGGCCAATGGTAATTCATGGAAATGGATCGGATATCTGGAGGTGCTTACTGGATTCCTGATCACGGGTTATTATGCAGTTGTATCTGGTTGGTGCTTGCAATATGTCTATGCCAGCGTCATGGGAGAATTGCATGGTGATCCAGCTTTTGTGGCTAATTACTTCAAGGATTTCTCTTCAGATCCAATCCGGCCTGTCATGTGGACGGTGGTAATTTTCCTGATTTGTCATTTCGTGATTATTCATGGAGTGAGAGGCGGTATAGAAAAAGCATCTAAGATCATGATGCCTATCCTGTTTATCCTTTTGCTGATCATCGTGGCAGCTGCTTGTCTGTTGCCAGATGCAGGAAAAGGTGTTGAGTTTCTTTTGAAACCAGACTTTGGAAAGGTAGATAGAGGCGTTTTCTTAGGTGCTTTAGGACAGTCATTCTATTCCTTAAGTATAGGTATGGGCTGTATCTGTACATACGCATCCTATTTTAGCAGACAAACCAATCTCTTCAAATCGGCATTGCAGATCTCGCTCATCGATTTTCTGGTCGCGATTCTTGCCGGTCTGATGATTTTCCCTGCAGCGTTCTCGGTAGGTGTATCTCCAGATAGTGGTCCTTCTTTGATTTTCATCACTTTGCCGAATGTATTCAATGAGGCTTTTGCTTCTATTCCTGTTCTGGGATGGCTTGTTTCCTTGTTGTTCTATATACTTTTGTCATTGGCTGCACTTACTTCGCTGATGTCATTGCATGAGGTGAATACTTCTTTCTTCTATGAAGAACTGAAGATAGACCGCAAGAAAGGAGCAATTATCGTTACGGTTTCCTGTGCAATTATCGGTGCTTTCTGTTCGCTCTCTTTGGGTGCTACAGATTCATTGACCTTCTTGGGTAAAACCTTGTTTGATTGGTTTGACTTTGTTACAGGACAGATCTTCTTGCCTATAGCCGGTTTCCTTACCTGCTTGTTCATCGGATGGCATGTACCGAAGAAGTTAGTGAAGGATGAGTTTACCAATTGGGGAACCTTAAAGGGAAATCTTTTTGGTATTTATCTGTTTTTGGTGCGGTTCGTTTGTCCTATTCTAATTCTCTTGGTGTTCCTGAATCAATTGGGAATCCTGGACGGAATCTTGTAATTAATAACCCATGAGTACTTTACCATGATGAATATGGAGTACTCATTAGAATTTTAGCGAAATGGAAAATAGAGGAAGTTTTGGCTCCAAGCTGGGAGTCATTCTGGCTACTGCTGGTTCTGCAGTAGGTTTGGGAAATGTCTGGCGTTTTCCCTATATGACTGGACAGAATGGAGGTGCTGCTTTCATTCTCATTTACTTGGTATGTATCTTCATGCTGGGTATTCCTGGTATGGTAGGTGAATTTATTATCGGACGTCATTCTGCTGCTAATGCAGCGCGTTCTTATCATAATCTTTCAAATGGAAAACCTTGGGGAATATTAGGTGTCATGGGAGTTGTTACGTCCATGATTATCCTGGGTTTTTATGCGGTAGTGGCAGGATGGTGCCTGCAGTATCTTTATGCTTCGTTGTTGGGAGGTATTCATGGAGATGTCAGTTATGTGAAGCAATATTTTGTAGAATTCTCTTCTGATCCCATCAAACCGACTTTTTGGACGATTGCTTTTATCTTGATTACCCATTGTGTGGTAGTCAAAGGTGTGCGCAATGGTATAGAGAAAGCTTCCAAAATATTGATGCCAATGCTTTTTGTCTTACTGATTGTTTTGGTCATCTCGTCTTGTTCTCTGCCTGGTGCATTCAAGGGTATAGAGTTTCTGTTGAAGCCTGATTTTTCAAAAGTGGATGAGAATGTGATGCTGGAGGCTTTGGGACAGGCTTTCTTCTCCTTGAGCCTCGGTACCGCTTGTCTTTGTACCTATGCTTCTTATTTTAGCAGACAAACCAATCTCTTGAAATCTGCCACTCAGATAGCATTGATAGATACGATTATTGCCATCATGGCGGGACTGATGATTTTCCCAGCAGCATTCTCTGTAGGTGTTAATCCGGATAGTGGTCCTTCACTCATTTTTATCACTTTGCCTAATGTTTTCCAACAGGCATTTGGTTCTATGCCTGTTGTGGGGTATGTTATTTCTGTACTGTTTTACGCATTGTTGGTGTTGGCAGCATTGACTTCCACTATTTCTATGCACGAAATCGGTACTGCCATGTTTTATGAGGAGTTGAAAGTAACTCGCAAGAAGGGTGCCTGGGTAGAGACTATCACCTGTTGTATTATTGGTATCTTCTGTTCTTTATCTTGTGGAGCCATGCCAGAACTGAGTCTCTTTCATTTGAACTTCCTGGATTTCTGCGACCATCTTACTTCTCAGTTGTTTATGCCGCTGGGTTCCTTTGCAACCTGTATTTTCTTAGGTTGGTATGTGCCGAAGAAAGTGGTCAGAGATGAGTTTACGAATTGGGGAACTTTGAAAGGTTCTCTTTTCGGTGTTTATCTCTTTATGGTGCGTATCGTTTGTCCATTATGTATATTAACTATATTCCTGCATCAGTTAGGAGTGTTTTGATTTGAAATCCAAGAGGGTGTGTCATAAGTCTGTGACGCACCCTTTTTTAGAATATGATATAGGGCTTAAGTCTCTCGATTTCTGCTGGTGGAAAGTTCTTGAGGAGTTTTAGTTCCTCCAGACTTTTGAAAGGACCTCTTAACCGTCGATAGTCGCAAATTTCTTTCGCTTGGTAGAAGTTGAGGTAGGGGTGACGTCGAAGTTGATTGAGTGAGAGAGAATTGATATTCAACTTTCTCACTTCTCCAGGAGTAATTTTGATGAAAGACAGAGCTTCTTCTGGCAGTCCATCTATTTCCTTCAGCTGGTTAATGGATGCAAAGCCTCCTAATTGTTCTCTGTATCTTTTGATGCTTTTAGCATAATAACTGCCAATGCCTGGAATTTTCATCAGTTCTGTTGTGTCGGCAGAGTTGACGATGACGTGTTGCCCCGGTCTCAGTTTTTGTGGATAACTGTAGATGTTGTTTCCATTAGCATTTGTAGAATTAGCGCCATTGTTTGCTTGTGAATACGTACTTGTGTTTGCACCATTTTTGTATGGAGAATTTTGATAGCCTCTTTCTTTGCCTCCTCTGCTATTTCCATAGTAGTCGGATGCAGGCCGGTAATCTTCACCTATTATAATATAAGGTGCCAGTACTTCGTATTGTTTCTTGGTAAGTCCGTACAGACGGGCAAAATCAGTTTTTTCTCTGAAGATGCCGCCTTTAGCACGAAACCTATAGATACTTCGTACTTGCCATGATTGTAAACCGAGTTTGAGAAGCTGGGTGCTGTCGGCAGTATTAGGGTCGAAAGGAAACAACTCATGAACTGTTCCCTCTACCTTATAATATAAAGGATGCTTTTCGCTAATGTTTTTATCTGCAGTTGATGATTCTTGGTGATTATCGCCAGTCATGCTTTTGGGGTTATTATCTGCAGAATCGTCGTTTCCCAAACTTGATTCTTTCGTATTGACTTTTCCCACAATGATAATGAGAGTAAGACAAATGATGATGATACCGAGCAGAACCAGAATGGCTTGTCGGTCGTTACGCTGTAGATAAAAGAAATCTTTTAGTTTAAGCATATCGTTTTCGCATTTAAAGTTAAAATATGATCTAATGAAGAGTTTACGGGAAGTAAACTCTTAGTATGGTCGGGATTACTGGATTGAACTTTTGACATTTTATTTTCGTAAAGTCCTGATAATCAATACACCAATGTCTTGATTTTTGATAAATTTTGCCGACTTGTTACCGATAAAACACCTCGCAATACTCTGTTGTAGAATGAGTTGCGAGATGTAGTGTTGATAATTATCCCCATTTTCATGGTTTTGATAAGTTATGAGTCAGACTTTCAAACTGACTGCGAAGCCAGTTTATTTCACTCGCTTGTTGTTCCAGCATCTTCTTTTGATTCTCAATCACACCAAGTAATATCTCCGGGCTTGAGTTGATATTGACCGTCGAATTGGAGATGTGATGAACATTCGTTTGACTCTCTCTATCTTTAAATTCCTCATCAGAGAGAAAGAAATCCTGAATAGGTATATGAAAAAACTCTGATAACTTTTCGAGATAGCGACTGTCAATGAAAGTTCGGTCCTTAAAGTAAGATTTGGAGATGTGTGACTTACCGCCAAACACAAAAGTGATCATTTCACCGACTTGTTTTCTCTGCTCTTTTAGGAGCATTGATATTAAATTTCCATTAAACATAGCTTAAATTCCGTTTATGTGAGTTAAATATCCTACTAAAACAGGAAAAAGTTCCTATTTTTATGGGAAAATTTGATTATTCTTTCTATTTTTGCATACAAATTTAAAACTTATTTTTGAATTATGCAACAAAATGGAGTAAAAAATGAAACAATAAATATCAGTGATTACTACAGATCACTTGATAAATCTGAGAGGGCAAAATTTTCAAACTATCTGCAAAAGGTATATGAATTTAGATATAGCACTCTCAACACTAAGTTGAATGGGCACCGCGAGTTCAACGTTCGTGATGCTGAAGTTATTAACCAAGTTATTAGAAAAGGCTTATGGAAACAAGAAAGATAGAATTCTTCGTGTCACCACTTGGTGTTGTTTACTTCTACACAAACGAGCAAGAGATTAAGCGATACGACATGGAGCAGGCAGAGCTGATTAAGTTCATGGCTCAAATGATAGAGAAGGTGTATCCTGATGCTTATGCTTATCTCTATCATAATTTCATCAAGAGTGAAAAAAATAAGCTATACCACATGTTCCTCATTACAGAGAGATTCATCCGCTGCAACTTCGGATCTAATGACACATTATCCTATGATATCGATGAGGGTATGATGCATCTGGAGAGAGTCTCCTGTCCTTTACGCAAATGCTGCAAGGATGAGAATATTGTATGCAATCCTAAAGTCCATTCTCCATTTTTCCCGAAAGAAACAGAAGTGGCAAAGGTCTTTGCACAAGGCTATGTTGCATCTGAAGTAGCGCAGAAATTGGGCAAATCATTGCATACCGTCACATCGCAGTTGCGCAACATGACCAAGCGACTTAACTTGAGATCATCGCGAGAGATCATTAAAATCGTTCATGAGCTGAATTTATGATATGTGATAGTTGCAGATTCAAGCGAAACTGCATTAATGGCTCCTGGTGCAGCAATAAAAAAGTCTATATGGAGCACAAAAGCATAAAAACATGTGAGAATTATGAAGAAAAAGGAAACAAAGACATTAATCGAGAGTCATAGAACTTGCGCTTGGGCCAAAGGCAACACCTGCATGTATTGGAAGTGCTCACATCGAGAGCTCTACAAAGATATAGAGAGTGAGCATGATTATGAATTCTTCATGTCAAATTCTAAGTGTACTAATTACAAAAGACCTAAGAAATGAGATATACAGATATGAAGTTCCGATACTGGTCAGACAGTCAAATAAGGAGCGCATGGAACAATCGGGGGGGCATATATAAGAATGCCCTAACAAACCTTATACTGGAGCGAAGTATGACTTTTGATAGGAGGCTGAGATATTTCGTTAACCAGGATATAGCCAAAATAATGCGCAGAATAGTATAGTATTTTCTGATTTGGAGATAGCTTTCTATTTTTGCCGAAAAAATTTGTGATATGATCAAACAAGATATAATTGACAGAATTATTAGTGATGTCAGCATACTTGAAGTTGCAGAGAATGCTAACATCAAATTCACCAAAAAGTCGAGGACAAGACATTGGGCTTGTTGTCCATTCCATAATGAGAGTGGACCTTCCTTCTATGTTGACACCGCTACCAATACATGGCGGTGCTTCGGCTGTCATTCTGGTGGTAACGTCATCTCACTTTACCGAAAACTGGAGAATGATCTGCCATTCCCTATTGCTTGCCGCAACTTGGCCAAGAAATACCTCAATGAGGATATTGAGGATGATTACAAGCCAAGCAGTGAGGAGTTGGAGAGACAGAAGGACCAGGATGCCATGCGCATTGTACTCAATTTCGCTCAGTCATATTTCGTGGATTGCATCAACGAAAACACACCAGGAGCGGTGCAAGCGAGGGAAGCGGTCAGAAAACGATGGGGTGAGGATGCAATCGAGACGTTTGGCATCGGATATGCACCACGAGAGGGTTTCATCGCGTGGGCTCAGAAAAAAGGCCTTGACTTCGACCTGTTAGAGCAGGTCGGTCTCATTGGTGAGGGCGAGCGTGGCAGATATGCCATGTTGCGTGACCGATACACAATACCTATCTATGACAAGATGAGCCGGATTATCGGTTTCACCGCTCGCACCATGAGCGATAATAAGGATATCTGCAAATATCTAAATCTCAAAAACAGTCTTGTCTATCACAAGGATACTTCGGTGTTCGGTATCAACCTCGCGCAGAAGCAGGCGCGCATACAGGATAAGTTCTACCTCGTTGAAGGTGGACCTGATGTGATTAAGCTGCAGTCTATAGGCATACTCAATACAGTCGCATCGCTCGGAGGTGCCTGGACACCCAATCAGCTGAAGCAGTTATTCAAGTTAGCGCATAAGGTCATATTCATACCAGACGCAGACACGCTGAAGGATGGCAACAAGTTCCCGGCAGGTACAGTCAATGTGTTTGAGAATGGCCGAGCTGCTCTCGAGGCAGGCTTCACCGTCAACGTGCGCGAGATACCTATTGACTACCCTGCACCCAAAAAAGAGGATCCGGACTCATGGATTGTGGATAAAGGGCACTTTGAACAGATGAGAGATGAGGAATTCATCTTCTGGTATTGTACTCGCAGATATTGGCCAACAGCAGAGAGCATTGATGACTACACTACGGAAGATCGCATGTCAGCTATCGCAGATATCTGCTCACTCCTCATGCTTGTCAGAGACGAAGATACCCAGAGCAGCTACCTCGAAGCTCTTTGCCGGAAATACAATCATAACCGGGAGTGGAAAAATACACTCAAGCGTGCAAAGACTGCAGCTGTGGCCGAAAAGCAGGAGAAGGAGCGCAAGGGTGACATGAGTATGCTGCGTGAATTCGGATTCACAGAGCATGACAATTCCTACTTCGGAACCAATAAAGAGGGTGATGAGGTCCAGTGGAGCAACTTCAAACTGAAGCCACTCTTCCATATTCGAGACGATTTCAATCCTGTTCGACTCTTTGAGATCAACAATAACAATCCGGAGACACAACCGCGTCTCATAGAGTTAAATATGGAGGAGATCACATCGAGCAGTTCGCTCAGAAAGCGACTGTTCGGTATGGGGGACTACATCTGGATGGCCAAGGATGAGCAGCTCATCAAGTTGCTTGGCTACCTCGGAAGAGTCACGGAGACTGCAGATCCTATCAAGCAGTTAGGGTGGCAGCGCGAGGGGTTCTATGCGTTCTGCAATGGAGCCATCGACCAGGGCTCCTGGTTCCCGATTGATGATATGGGCATATTGAGACTGTCTGCAGGCAAGTTCTACCTACCTGCGATGAGCAGACTCAACATCGACAGCCGTGAACTATATGTCAACGAGAAGAAGTTCCGGCATGAGAAAATGACGGATTCACCGACATCACAGAGTGATTTCTTCGCCAAGGTAGTGCAGGTGTTCGGAGACAATGGAAAAGTCGGTCTATGCTTCTATATTGCAACACTCTTCCGAGATATCGTCATACAGAAATCACGAAGTTTTCCACTTCTTAATGCCTTTGGCCCGAAAGGTTGTGGAAAAACAGAATTTGCTGCAACCCTCATGAATTTCTTCTATAAATATGAGACGAAATATGAGCCTCTCTCTATCACCAATGCATCCATGCCTGCTCTGTCTGATTATGTTGGCAGCGTCAATGATGCACTTGTCCATATCGACGAATATCAGAATGCCATCGATAACCGCAAAGTGCAGTGGTTGAAAGACCTCTGGAATGGTATCGGCCGCACCAAGATGAACATGGAAAAAGACAAAAAGCTGGTGCAGGCTAAGGTTGATTCCGGCATCATCCTGACAGGTCAGGAAATGCCTACTGCAGATATTGCGCTCTTCACGCGCATCATCTATCTCACATTCGATAAGGGTGAGCATACCAGAGAGGAGAAACTGCATTTTGCAGAACTGGAGCGATTCCGCCAGATAGGTGCTACACATATCACAATCCAGCTACTGAAGCATAGAGAGCAGTTTCAGGCTGCATTCGGCATGTCATGGAAAAAAGCATCTGAAGATCTTGAAAGTGCACTCGAGAATGACAACATCCTCGACCGCATCATGACCAACTGGACTGTCCTCGTAGCAAGCTATCTCGCCATCAGAGACTACATAGAGTTCCCATACACTTATGATGAGCTGCTCTCTGTCATTGTCGCAGACATCAAACGGCAGAACTCAATGTGTAATTCTACCGATGAGGTGGCTGGGTTCTGGAACATCATCAATGCTGCAGTACAGATGGGAGAGCTTCGCAAGGACCAAGACTTCAAGATCAAATTGGTGGGGAGCCTCTCAACCAACAAGACGAAGTTGGATAACTGGTCACAGCCTAAGAGCATACTCATGATACGCAAGGACATAACCATGGCCATATATCGCAAGTTAGGTCGCTCCATGGATGTCAACCTGTTGCCGAAGGAGTCATTGCTGCATTATTTGCAGATAGGCCCGGAATTCTATGGTACGGCCAAGAATGCAGAGAGGTTCAAAAAGTTTGCACCTAATGGTTTGCCGGAAACGGCAGAGAAATTAGATGAAAATGGGCAGGTGATTGGTCGTCAGACCTTATGGTATAAGGACCGACCGCTCTGTTTTGATTATAAAATGGTATCGGAGAGATACGCCATCGACTTCGAAACCGAAACAGGTGATGAGGAGAAGGCACAAAAAGACCCTTACCTCATGACAGATGATGAGTTGAAAGCGGCAGGGTTGCCGCAAATAGGTTTTTAGTTATTTTGTTTAGATCATATCCTTAGCCCTGGGGAAGAAAGTGTTCTTCCTCGGGGCTTTTTTTGTTTTTAGGGTGAATTTATCTCATATACGTACATACACATTTTTCGATGTGGCATTTGTGGCAATTGTGGCAACGCTGATTTTCAGCGGTTTAGAGGGGTGTGGCATTGTGGCAATTTTGTGGCAATTTGTGGCAACGCATAGGGCAGTCATAAAGGAGTTGTGGCATTGTGGCATTTTATTTATATAATGTGGCATTTATATAAATAAGATAATATCTGATAATCAGATAGTTACGTAAAATGCCACAAATGCCACAACTGAAACGGGCATTTTTGGGTGTCCCAAATATTTTGATGCTTTTCTCCTAAAAATATGGGGGTGAAAATAAGAAAATACCGCAGAGACGGTGTTTTCTCGATTATTTTTCCTAAATTTGCGGAGATTTTAATATTTATTTTATGAGTAAATTCCTTATATACCTCGAAGTCGAGCCATATATGAAACAGTGGCTCACACATTCGTTTGGCGACCCTGTGGTATTTCCCCCTAACAGCAATGAGAATGCTGTCATCCGCAGACTTACCACTAAGCGTCCTTACAACAACACTCCTGAGCAACCAACAGAGAAAACGGTGGCCATCTGCATACCTTCATCGAAGTCGAAGAGCCCGGAGACATACAATTATCTGACAAGTTTCGGCAAGAAGGCGTTGGGTGAGAGTTTAGATGATCTCTTTCGCATCAATATGTGGTGTGACCTTGGAGATTTGCAGGATACATCATGCAAAAAGATGTCTGCATTCCGAGCGTGGTGTCAGACACATGGCATTGACATAGAATATGCCGAGACCATCCGTATGAAATGGTATCGGATGCGCAAATCTTATCAGAATGTGGGTGTCAACCTCTTTAATAACAAAAGATACCATATAACATAATTTAACGCTAAAAAGTTACATACTATATACCCTATTTTTGAACAGATGCGAACAACTGCGAACAGTTGCGAACAGACACGAAATATTTTAAGTTATGAGATATCTAAATCACATTTCAAAAATTCATAGGATACCTTCATCGAAGTTGCCTTTTGAGACACTTCTTGGCAATAAGACATTTTCACTTCCTGAGAGTCTTGATTGGGAGAGAGTGGAGTTCCAGAGACCTGCAAAGTTGGAAATTACTGACAAATTGGATGATGGGGTTCGTGTTTATACACATAAATTGATATATCGCACGTGCGAGAGCGATATTGATGGTTCGGTCAGATACGCATATCTGATAGAGGATATTGAAGGGCGAAAATACCTGATAGGTGAGCCTTCAAGACCATATCCGACAGTAAACGTCTCCTATGTGCATCCTGATTCATATTCCTCAAGCACGTTGACGGAGGTCACTGTGCAGTGGGTCGCAACTCGTAAAGCACCGAGAATAGAGTGATTTTCCGTATTTTCTTTTGGCAATTGCCATGCTTATCTTTGCAACAAAAAAAAGCGCATGAAATACGGTATGATGATTTGCGGTACCATAGGTGCAGGATACGACTGGTGGACTGGTACCTACGGCACACGCTCCAAGGATGTCAAGAATTACCTTGACGCACATTCCGATGAGGAGGTCAATATTGCAGTCTCTTCACCGGGTGGATTCGTTGATGAAGGTCTTACAATCTATCAACTTATCAAGGATCATGGCAATGTCAACGTCCATGTGTTGGGCATGACCGCTTCTATTGCAACCGTCCTCTGCATGGGTGCCAAGCACGTTACCATGAGCGTCGGCAGCACCATGCTCATTCATAATGCGTCAACAGGAGTCACTGTATGGGAGTCTGCAAACAAGGAAAAACTTGACCAGCTGATTGCAAAATTCCAGAAGCAGCGTGATGACCTTGACACAATAGACAAGGTCATTGCATCTGTCTATGCTCAGCGATGCGGCAAGACATCTGATGAAATCGTGACGCAGATGAACAAAGGCAGCTGGATGACACCAGAGATGGCTCTGGAGATGGGGCTCATCGATGAGATAAGAGATCTGGATGAAGAGGACAGCAAGAGACAGAACAATCTTGCCAAGAGGTTCACAAATTCTTATTGTCAGAATTTGGGGCTCCCGCCTATCAAGGGCGATTCGGATGAGAAACCTTCCAAGAACTTCATGACACAAGTCATAGATGGTGTCAGGGAGTTTTTCAATAACAATAAAATTAATGAAATGAAGAAGAAATTCCTCAACCTTCAGAACATCCTTGACCGCAAGGATGATTTTGAAGTGACCGATGAGAAGATTACACTCACCGATGCAGAGATGCAGAAAATCGAGGATGCCATTGCCGAAAAGGAGAAAAAACTGACCGATACGGCAGCTGATCTCACTGCTGCTAATGACAAGGTTAAAAATCTTGAGACCAAATTAGCAGAGAAAGACAAGGCCATCGAAACCAAAGACCAGGAAATTTCCGACCTCAAAAAGGCTCCAGGAGCTAAGACCGAGGACAACCTGAATAACCAGGTTCCGGATATTGACGCAGGTCAGTTGTATAAAGCAATGTCACAGATTAACTAAAATGGCAGTTACTGAAGGAAGCACAATTCAGATTACTCCTGATGCACTCAACACAAGCTATGCCAAGTTTCGCAAGGAATTGATTCTGATGCCAACGCGAGCTTTGGACGAGGTTGCCAAATACATGAGCCGTCGAGTCGGTGTTCGTGGCAAGGAGACCGTTGGTGAGGCGAATGGAGACATGCAGATTGGCCCATACTCTCTTACTCGTGTAGATGAGGATGGGGTTACTATCACTGGTCGTACACTGGAGACATACTTGGGTTCTGGCGTTAAGCCATTTGAGCCTAATGCGGTTCGTGAGTCAATATATGGCTCAAACGTTTTCCAGGGAGATGCACTCAAAAACCAGCCTATCACCAAGCTCATTGGAGCTTACCTCTTTGCCAAGGTGGGTGAGAGTTTCTTCAATACGCTTTTTACAGCTAAGCGAAACCCTGGGGGTAAGAAAACCACAGATCTCTACGATGGCTTCAAGACTATCGCGGATCAGGAGATCAAAAACAAGAGTGTCTCTACAGAGAAGGGCAACCTCTTCAAAACTACGGCAATCACAAATGTCAATGCTGTTGATGCTTTGGAGGCATTTTACGATGCTGCAGACCAGAAGCTCAAGAACACCAAGACATTCATGTTCCTGAACAGCTCTGAGTTGATGCACTACGATCGTGCATACCGCAGCGTCTATGGTAGTGTCAACTACAACAAAGAGTTCGGCAAGTCGAAGCTCGATGGCTGCAACAACTGCACATTGATTGGTCTTGACAACATTCCTGTTGGCTTCAAGATCATCACTCCAGGCAGCAACATGCTCATTGGTCTTGCGACTGAAGGCACCAACTGTAAGTTCGAGTTCGAGAAGTCACTGGTATCTCACTTCTTGATTGACTTCGTAGCTACCATGTACTTTGGTACCCAGTTCGAGTCTATCAGCAAGGAGCGCATCTTGTTCGGTTACGATGAGATTCCTGCAGCAGTATAGGAGTCTCATCATTCAAAAACACATTATTATATAATATAATATGGCAGATCAGCAAAAAAAATCATGCACAGAGTCAGCTGACCTCTACGAGGATCTCCTGAAGTGTCCTGGTGCCAAGAGATTGCCGGGTACAGGTCGCAAGGTCTATATTTCACCACGTCGATGGATCACACAGCTGGCTAAACCTCAGTTGGAGAAGGCTGCATCCATGAAGGATTACCTTGTTATCAAGGAGTCACACAAGATGGCTGCAGACAAGAAGTTCATCGTTGCATACTTGTCAACAGACAAGTCAAACTTCAGTTCTGAGTCACAGGGCGAGAATGGCTCAAAGACCATGCTCAACAAGCTTGCGCTTACATTCCCTGGCACAGAGGAAGAGCAGTCTGCACTTGCATCTATGCTCCTCAATGAGGATATCATTGCTCTGATTCCTCAGCGCAACGGCAAGTGCCGTCAGTTCGGTGATGATAACTTCGAGTGCTCTGTTGCACCTGCACAGTCATCCGGTTCGTCTGTCACAGACGAAACCAACACAACTGTTGAGTTGTCAGTCGGCTGCGAAACACTTCCACCATTCTATTATGGTGACATCCCAACATCTGAGGGCACATACTCCGGTGAAACTGGAGAGTTAAAGGTAACGACTGGTAAAGTTTAGTTCCGTTTTCAGATAAATTCTATTAAACATGTTCCTGGCGAGGCGATGCTGTCGATGGCTCGCCTCGCCTTTTTAATTTTGAGAATATGAATGATGTCAAATTTACACAGAAAATAAAGCAGTGGTTCGATAGCGAACATACTGATGAGAATATTCGTGAGGGAGCCATGCTCCTCCTGCAGATCAACAACAACAGACACCTCTATCAGCAGATCATGCTGAGACCTCAGAGAATGCTTGAGCATCTGAAATATGAGCTGCAAAAGCACTATGACTACCGCATCAATGGGTTGAGCCTTGACGAGGTGCGCAAATTCGATGGTGAAGTGACACCATTACTGCAGAAAGCGGTCGATTCCACCGCAGATGCTGACAAACTTGCTGCTGATGTAGCACCACATTTGCCGTTTGTTGATGCAGAAAACACCGATTCCATCGATGCAACTGCTATCATCGCAAAGGGTAAACGTGCAGATCATGACCAGCTTCCCGATGAAATCAAGGAAATTTGGGATGCAAACATCCAGAGATGGAAGCGCATCAAGGAGCTCTTCGAAGCATGCAAGGCTTATCAGTTGTCGTGCGATCGCTTCGAGGGGCTGAATGCAGCCAACGAGGAATTCCAGAAGATGCTCCTAACTCTTAAGACAGAATATTATGCCTACAAGCAGAGCATGGATCAATATGACCATGCAGTTCCTGGTCAGAAAGAAGAGAATGCTGAGACCAAGACTGAAGTCGTGATATCGGCTAATGCCATCGGCAATGCTCGTTCCTACATCACCAAGAATATTGATAAGTTGATACAGCTGAAGGCTGATGGCAAGACAGAGCAGGCTGAGAAGTTGCAGGCTAATATCGAGCAGCGTGTGAAAACCCTGCTTGATGCCAAGGCAGAGATTAAGCCTGCCACGCTTGATAAAATCAAGGAGGCTGGCATCGTGATTCCTGCTGAAGGTGAGGATGAGAGCATAGCAGAGGAGAAGCCAGATGAGAGCCAAGCAGATCAGACAGGCACTGAAACCGCTCCAGCAGAATAGTTCTCAGGTTTTTCTTGGCCAAGGATTACACACCCTCGGTTTGCTGGGATGGATTTTGGAGCAGACGGGGCTTGCGCAAGTCGCAGTCACCACCTTCTCCACATCTGATGCATTCCTCTGCGGAGTGCTCAATCTACGCAACCGGGGGCTGATTCAGCACTCAACGTTAGTGGCTGATGTCAAGGCTTCAGCCAAGACACTCAAACTGAGTCGGCTGATGACGGAGGCTTTTGACAAAGTGAAGCTCACGCTCAATCACTCCAAAATCATGCTTGTGGCTAACGATGAGTGGTTAGTTACTGTGATTACATCTCAGAACCAGACTTATGGTGACCGTGCGGAATGCACATTCCTCACTACAGATAGAGATGTATATCTCAATGTTCATAATATGCTAAATGATTTGTTAGATGATACGACAACAATTTCCCTTCCTCGAGGAGAGCAAGCTACTCCTGCAGAGCGTGCATGACCTTGGCAGAGCGTTGACACCAGTCGATCAGGTGCCAATCATGATTGATTTGCCAGAGGACGAGTCCTCGGCACTTAAATTAGAGTTGCAGGAGCCTTGCTCTCCTTATCGCAGGCAATATCTGCTCGGTCTGGCTGAGACCGCAAATGAGTTGCGAGCTTCCAATATCGCTCTCGCCAAGGTCGGGTCGCCTGGTGCATACCACGCTGTCATGTCGGAACTCTCGCAGATCATTGCTAATCTCACATAAATATGAGCCTACCGGTCAATGTCGATGACTACATGAAGTACATGCCTCTCAATGAGGATGAGCTTCAAGACCTGCATCTCTCTGCCATTGTCAAGGCGAGAGTGGAGAGACTTCGAGGGTGCTATGCCTTTTGGCTTCGATATCCTCGATACACCGTTAGAGAGATGGTGGATCAGGACAAGGCTATGTTCCATGTCAGCGAGAGCCAGGCATACGATGACATTCATCTCTGCCAGCTCATGCTCGGCAATCTCAATGCAGCATCCAAGGAGTTCTGGCGCTGGAAGGTCAACCAGGAAATTGATGAGGATCGCAAGGCAGCCAAGGCTGCAGGCGACTTCCGGGCTCTTGCCTCGATGCAGAAAAACCGCATAAAGAATAATCGGACAGACTCACCTGATGAGCCTGATCTTGCTTTCGACAAGATTGTGCCTGTTGAGTTCACCATGACAGATGATCCTACGGTCATCGGTTTGCAGAAGATTCCTAATCTTCGAGCAAAAATCAAGAAAATGGAGAAGCGATACTCTATGCCTGACATAGAGGACGCTGATTTTGAGGAGTTGCCAAATGACGGGTCAACCTAAGAGACTATTCTTCAATGATGTGCAGTCCAGAGTCTTGCAGCTCATGCCTAAAGACCTGGTCTGCGAGTGGGGGCGAGGTACAGGAAAGGGTGTGGTCGAAGCTGGACGCATACTCTATGCAGTCCAGCACATGCCTGGTTCATGTCTGGCCATGGTTGCACCATCTGTCAAAAGATGCCAGACCAACATCCTTCCATCAGCACTTGTGCACCTCGAGGAGTGGGGCTACAAGCGAGACGTCCACTACATCGTGGGCAAGAAACCATGGAAGGCTTTACACTGGAAAGACCCGCACTTTCAGCCGATGAACTGGGAGAATACTGTTGCTTTCTACAACGGATCATATCTCAATATCATCTCGCAGGACCGCAGCGGTACATCTAACTCACTCTCACTTGACCACGTCTTTATAGACGAGGCGAAATTCATAGATTGGGAGCAGCTCAACAATGAGACGCTCCCGGCTAACCGTGGTAACAAGCAACTTTTCGGTGACTGTTGCTTGCACCATGGTCTTACGATAACATCAGATACCTCTGCAACCAAGAAAGGTTCCTGGTTCATGCAGTGGGAGAAAAAACAAGATAAGGAACTGGTCGCTACGCTCGAGTCTGTCATCGTGCAGCTGCATAGCATACGTAATAAGTTGGCAGCGCATCCAGAGCGATACGACTATTATATGTCGCAGGTGCAGAAATACCAGAAGATTCTCCACTCTCTGCGTTCCTACTGCCTCGTATATTCCAGATGCTCCAGCATCCAGAACCTGGCAGTTCTGGGTGAGGACTTCATCAGACAGATGAAGCGAGACCTCCCGAAGATGACCTTCATGACAAGCATCATGTGCCAGCATGTTGGTATTGCACAGGATGGCTTCTATAGCGGTCTTGATGAGGATCTGAACTTCTACACGGCTCCGAACTTCACTTTTCTCGATGACCTGCAGTATTCATTCAATCCCAAGAGAGATGCTCAGGACTGCCGCATGGATTCGGACTTAGAGGACGGTTTACCGCTGATAATCGGCTCAGATGCCAACGCCAACATCAACTGTCTCGTTGTCGGGCAGGTGGGTTCTGATACGAAGCTGCGCATCGTCAACTCATTCTATGTGAAGTATGAGCGCAAACTTCCGGAGCTGGCTCAGGACTTCTGTGATTATTATAGATATCTCAAGGATAAGCGAGTCATATTCTATTATGATGCCACATTCGTGGGCAATGACTACGCTACACACAATGAGAAATTCTACCAAATCATCGCTGGTGTACTGCGTCGCAATGGATGGCTTGTGTCAGAGATCTATATCGGTAAGCCGATGAACCATCTGCAAAAACAATTGCTCATCAATCGAATGTTCAAGGGACATGCTCTGCATATGATCCTGATAAACCAGGACAACAATGAGGACCTCATCATCTCTATCGAGAGTGCTGGTGTCTATAACAATGGCAAGGATAAGAGAGGCGAGAAGCTCATCGAGACTGATGAAGATCAGCTGCAGAACCGCACCGACTTCTCTGATGCCTTCGATACCGTATGCATTGGGGCAGAGAAATTCCCGCAGACTGCAGTATATATGGGTGGCTTGTCATGTTATCGTGGTTCGTGATTACTCATTTTTTGTTATTTTATATAGGTTTTTAAGTTATTAGTTGTTTTAAGTTTATTTTATGCCAGAGGCTGTTGCTCGTGAGAGTAGCAGCCTTTTTTCATTCCTGCTGCAGAAGCGGTATCGCCCTTGAAGGTCGATGGATTGTCTGATTCGCTGTTCCGTACTTTTTTTTAATGCATTCTCAATGCCCGTCATGTGTCCCCATTCGAATTTTCCTGTGCAAAGGTAGCTAATGGCGATTCAAACTGCCGCATGAACCTGAACTAACAAAAGCCAAAAAATCTACACGCGAAGCTAATTTTTTACCTTTTGTTACCACAGAACCCCACGTCTGTTTGCCTCTGCCATCGCAGTGTTGAAGCACAGGAAAAATCGAAAGGGCACACCGGGCTTTGTACGGAATGCAGTTCAAAAAAAAATACTCCACAGCTGGAGGCTGGGAAAAATCGGGGCTCCCGATCATTACCGGAATACGTTTTTAATCATTCAAATTTTCCAAACATGAGACAGAGTTATTTCATCGAGTACGTTCCAAATTCGTACATGAACCTTTGCACAGACAAAGAGCAGCAGATGGCAAACAATCAGTTTGTCTATGATTTCAAGGCAGGCAACAAGGCAGCCTCACGCTATTGTGGCGAGTTGTTGATTAAGTATCTTTCACAGAGATATGGCAATTTGCTGAAAGATTTCGTGGTGGTTTTCGCTCCATGCTCAAGCCAAGCAAAGTACAACAAGCGTTTTTCCTATATCGCTGCAATGCTGAGAAACGTCTTGCATGTCACAACCGCAAATGAGCATGTCCACATTTGGGGCACTCGCACACCTTTGCACAACGGAGGCAGCCACGTAGTTAGCGAGGAGTTTTTCAAAGTTTGCGTGGACGCTGATTTTTTCAAAGGCAAGAACGTCATTCTTTTCGATGACCTTTTGACAAGTGGCAAGACCATCGAGGAGTTTAAAAACAAAATCGAAGCCGCAGGCGCTTACGTGGAGGAGGAAATCTTTTTAGGGCGAACAATCCACCATGACCCTATTTCTATGCGAGGTTGCTTGCAAGAGATGGCAGAAGGATTCTACGAAAGTGTAGCACGCTCAAAGAGATGTTTCCCTAATGGAGTTAAAATAAATAAGTCAAACCGAAAAATAGCATAAGACAATGAAAAGTTACAATACAATGTTAGCAGACGAAAGACCGGAATACAAGGCGGCAAACTATGGATTCGATAACCTCAGTAATACAGAACTTTTGGCGATGGTGATAAACCGAGGCGCAGGAACAACGGAAAGCATGAGACAAGCACGCCAGCTGATGAATATGGTAGATAACTCACTTTACAAATTGGCAAAGCTATCTATGTACGATATGCAAGTGGTGCCAGGGATAGGAGACTGCAAGGCACTTGCCATACAAGCAGCGCTTGAACTTGCCAAGCGCAGGGCGATGGAGAAGAGCAGCTCACGCCCAGACATCAGTAGCAGTTTGGCAATCTATAACTATCTGCAACCGCTGATAGGCGATTTACAGGTGGAACAGGCACACGTCATGTTGATGAACCAAAACTTTAAATTACTCAAGCACGTGAAAATAAGCGAGGGCGGTCTTACTGAGACAGCCGTAGATGTTAGGGTAATCATCAAAGAAGCCGTACAATGCAATGCCACCATCGTGGCACTCGCACACAACCACCCAAGCGGCAACGCCACACCATCACGTAATGACGATATGCTTACCAAGCAAGTGGCAGAGGCGTGCAAGTTGATGAGATTGTTCTTTATGGACCATGTGATAGTAACAGATGGAGCATTTTATTCCTACCATGACAAAGGCAAGTTGTAGAAGGTGGGGCAATTGCCACGTAAAAAACTCGTACATATTCCGCTATGGCGAGCCGTGGCAATTGCCTGCAAGCGTAGGGCGGTGTGGGGTAGCATTAAAGCTACGCACGCCCCTTTTTTATCCAACTTTTGAAAAATCCGTGATTTTCAGCAAGTTGGCAAAAATGACCGTGGAAAATTTGTGCAAAATAGCACAAATTGCCAATCGGAATAATCCGATTGCCCCGCGAAAATGGCTACTTATGACAATTTCCAAGTAAATTGCCACAAGAAACGAGCCATTTTCGCGGAAACCCCTACATTGCATTCCGGGGTAAAAGCGGTATTCTGATTTCTTGACATCATTCTATAATGATGAGAAAAAGAGGAAAAACCGTGTCTGATGGGGCTGAAATGTTAAATCTTAGTTAATAATACGATTTTTCGTAGTAAATATTTTGATAATACGAAAATTTGTAGTATCTTTGCATTGTCTTAAAGAAATAATGATATGAAGAAAATTTTAGTAAGCGACAAAGAGGAAGAGCTGATAGCAGCTATCAGAAATTACAAAAAGTCTTTTCCCAGGGGCAACCCACAGTTATTATGGTATGCTCAACAACTATTCGATGAGATGATTGAGCCGCCTGAGTATTACACAAAGTATTAACAACAGACCCTCCCTTCGGGGAGGGCATTAAAAAATATAAGATTATGGAAGTAGCAGTAGCAACAGTTAAGCAGACCAAGGATAGTGCAGTAAAGCAGCGCATCCAGGATATTCAGATGCTCGTGTCGTGGCGAGAGATAGCACATACATATTTCGGCAAGTCGGCATCATGGCTTTATCACAAGCTCGATGGCATCGATGGCAATGGTGGAGTGGGAGGCTTCACCGAAGATGAAAAGAACATGCTCCGTGGCGCACTCTGCGAGGTTTCAAACCGCATACGTGCAGCTGCAGACAGAATATAAAAATGAGGCTGGGGCTTATCATTCCCCATAAGACAAAAGTCGCCATAGCCTTGTGGCGCAGAAATACAAAAGAGTTCGAAGTCATCCGTGCGTGAAGCATAGATGGCTTTTTTCGTGCCCAAATGTTAAATAATACACAAATGTTGAAAATAATCACGAAAATATTTGGTTATTCAACAAATGTTTAGTATCTTTGCATCGTGTTAATAAAGATAGTATATGGCAAGACGAAAATCTAAGGAACTCAAGGAAAATGAAGACGATTTGCTTTTCTACCTGGAGTATTGGCAAGAGTTCCCCGATACCTTCAAGAGGGTAGCAGAAAAAGAAATCGCAGAGTTGGAAAACAAAATTAAAAACAAAAAGAAATGAGAAAGCCCCTTCGGGGGCACTCATTCCTTTAAACTTAAAAAATATAAGATTATGGAATATACAGAGATGATTGATAAGGTGAAGGCTTTGGCTGCACAGAACAGAGCTGCCAAGACCGCAGAGGACAAGGCGGAGGTTCGCCGTCAGATGGATGCACTCAAGGAGTCAGACCCTAAGGCTTTTGCCGTGGCAGTGGGCTACATGGCTAAGACCACAGAGCAGAAGGTCAAGGAACTGACCATGGCTGAGAAGTTTGGTGAGATTACAGATATGGTCTCCATGGCTTACATCGCAAAGGCTTACTTTGGCAAGTCTCGCTCTTGGCTGGCACATAAGATGAACGGAAACATAGTCAACGGAAAGGCATCGCAGTTCACTCCTGATGAGCTTGTTACTCTCAGAGGTGCTTTGCAGGATATGGCTCAGAAATTTGGCTCGCTTAGCCTTGCTATTTAGGCTATCTTTATTTAACACATCGTCCCCGACACTGAGCCGTGTCGGGGGCTTTTACTAATAACTTATGGATGTTCTGAATATTGATGATACCAAGGCTGGAGCAGTCTTTCTGCTTCGCCAATTGGTCAAAGGTGATAAAACGGGTATAGAGCTCAGAAATAGCATGATTCGTGCAGACGTGGATGACAGCTATTTCAAGTTTATCATTGAGGGACTTAGCGAGGGGTGCTACATCGAGGAGTCCTTCAGCATGTGGCGGATAACTACCAAAGGGGTGCGATATCTGCAGGAATATGAGAGGCGACTGAATGTTGGCTCGGATTGGTCGATAGAGGGCAATTCTTCTGCTCAGGAAAAACAAGAGGCTGAGAAGATAGACGACCGAAGGTGGAATAGAAAAATGACAGTTATTGCGATTGTTATTGGCCTATTATCCTTAATAGTAGCTTGCATAAGCCCTTTGGTAGAGAGGGGATGGCAAGCCATATTATCGCTAATCCTTGGAGAATAGATATGATGTAGAGGGTCTTGATACGGCTCTCTATATCTTTTTTGTAAGATTCGTTTCTTTCCATACCTTATTATATTATATAAAACACCTGCAAATATAATAATTTTTAGTGGAAAACAAAACTTTTTCCCAAAAATATTTGGCGGTTCCAAATTTTCTTCTTACCTTTGCCACCGCTAACAAAGATGATAGTAGTCTATCCGGCAGGGCGACCGTTTCGCCTATGGCTTCTTGCCGCAGGCTTTTTTTATGCCCAAGAGTATCATTTTCCCGGCAACGGGAAAAAGGTGTACTTATATGGCGGCTGCATGAACCGTAAAGATTTGTTTTGTCCTCTCGGATAAGTCATCATCTTTGTTAGCAACGGGGAATGCAGCCGCCACCCTTTTATACAATCGGCTGTTTAATGCTAACAAAGATGATGCACTATGCAGAATTCTATTTTATTAAATGATGCTCAGGTGAGACCTGTAGGCATCAACGTAGAGGAGGGCATGAAGGCCCTCAAGTGTGAAATCAAGAAGCTCGCCAAGACCAAGAGCGAAACCTTCAGTTTCCTCTGTAACGAGACGGTCACTTATGGCGACGTCGCCAAGGTCATGTTGGGCATGGTGGCTCTGATGGCCATCGTGGCAGTCAGCGGTTTCTTTTTTGGAGGGGAGGTGATGTGATGAAGCGCAAAGGTAAAAAGCCGTTCCCCTCTCGCAATCAAATTGATGCTTGCCGACTTCTTGCGAAGTGGTGCAAGCATACTAATGCTGCCGAAGCGGAGGTTAAATTCTCTGACAATTCAGATCGGGTAATATTCTCAGTTGTGGCCTGGAAGAGTGTAGATAAGCACGGAAACATCATCAGATGGCATAACAATCGTTTCTTCTACCTTCCATACAAGAGTTTTAAGGCTATGCCATACAAGATGACATTGGCCAAGTATAAATCACATAAACAGAATATAGCATGAACAGGCGCAAGGTTGAGAATATTAGAGATCTCAATGTCAAGCGACGCGTTACCAATGAGCACGTCATGATAAGATACTGGGAACTTGACAAGGAATACACAGAGCTGTGGCGATATATGGAGCGAGTGAAGCTCGAAATCAAACTCTCTCGCACAGAGAAGCTCAGAACGCTGCAGACGAAAATATTGCTGCGTCTTGAAGATGAAGCAGCACGCCTGTCACGTCAGCGAGAGAAGTATTCCAGATGGTCAGCAGATCTCTACTACTGGATGACACTCTACGATTGTGCTTCCAACAGATTGAGATTGGTCAAGAGTTGTAAAGCTGCTGCAGATGATGTGGCAGATGAGTTTCAAACCATTAATTTCGTATAATTATGCCAAAAAATGATAGTTCACAAGCTAAGTGCATGTTAGATGCATATTTCGTTTTTCGCTCAAATCTGCCAAAAACGGACGCTAATGGCCAACCTTACCAGAAGCGTTTCAAGACAACTGAAGAAATCGCCTCAGAGCTGGCAACCATGGTGGCAATAGATTTCTCTGAAATCGTTGACTACATGAGAGAGAGGGATTATGCGGTTGCAACGCTGCCAGATGGCTCAATTGCGTGGGCAATCTGGGAGCGAGTTCAAGGAATATTATAATTTTTCCCATATTATATAAGTTGCTTTCGAAATTTTTTGCTAACTTTGTAGCGGAAAATTTGAATTTAGTCTGCGGGGAGTGGCGCGTGAGCGTCGCTCCCCGTATTTTTATTTCATCCATTTGCATATTATTTTTGCCTTAAAAAAGATAATATGACGATTAAATCAGCACCTTCGGGCACATGTTTCCTTGAAAACATACGTGACCTCGACATTCTCACATCCATGAGCCGAGTGCTCATCACCATCACCATAGGCGATTCTACCGTCTATGATGAATATCTCTATCCTGCAGACGGAGAAATTGTCCTCGCAGATCTCGCAGATATTTTCCGTCCTTATGCACGCCAGCAGCTCATCATAGACGCTGTCATTACAGTCATAGAGCAGAAGGTATCTTCCGGTGATGATTCCGAAGAAACTCAGAGCGACAAGAAGGCATTCAAGTTGAAAGTCCTCTACGCCACGGTGGATATACCGGACATCGACTGCCAGGAGTTTACGGATCATCATTTCCTCACCCTGCTGCAGGATGCCAAGACAACCTCTCTCGGCCGTCTGGAATATCTCCATTATCTCGGTACTGACCAAGCCACCGTCACGGCACATTTCGCTGATGGCTCCAAGCAGCTGTTCACAGCTGAGGTGGTGGGTGGCAATGGCAAATATACCACCATCGATGTCTCTCCTTCCAAATTCGCAGTCAAGGACAAGGTCTTGACCTTCTTCGATGTCACGGCTGGAGAGCGTCTGCAGACATTCATCATCGACCTCGAGCAGCCAGACGTGGCTCCGATTCTTCTATTTTCAAATTCTTTTGGTTGCCAGGAGCTCATTTATTGCACAGGCAAACATGAGGTGGCTCCAGAATATATCCGTGATACTGCAGTCATAGGTGGCAAGACGGTCAACTACCGCATCACAGAGAAGCGCATCTTCAAGGGAGATACTGGACCGCTGACAACCGCCATGGCCAACTGGGCTGATGACCTCTTCCGTTCCGATGAGGTCTATATCGTCAACATCTACGGAGGTGAGGCAGTTGTCGGCAAGCAGGTGACCATATCCGACTCCAAGAGCGACAATGACAACCTGCCTGATACCATGCCGCGTTTCACATTCAGCTATGCTTACTCGCAGCGCCAGCACAATGTCCTGAACATGCACCGTGCAGGCCGCATATTCGATAACACATTTGATAACACATTCAACTGATGAAGAGAGCTGCATTCCATATCAATGAGGTGCTGAAGATGATGGACAAGGCCAACGCTGACCATGCCACCGTCAAGCTTCGGGCGTGGACCACCGATGGCAGAACCGTCAATTATGACGGATGGCTGGTGTCTGGTGGCAGTTGGCGTGGAGGTTTCCACCGCCTCATGCATCCAGCCACAGGCGAGGTTCATACCCTGCCAGACGTTTTTATCTATGAATTTTTAGGATTACCAGTATATCTATGAGCAAAGAAAAATATACCATGCAGCAGGTCGGGGCGCATGGAGACAGTGAGCGATATATGCTCATGCCGACAACTGCGGTTGGTGGGTCAACCACCAACCAGGCTGCCATCGAGCAGCAGTATGGCACAGACACCCATTTCCTCGGATCAGGCGAGGTGGGTGATGCAATCTATTCGCCTATCACCATCAATGGGCGAGATTATGAGTATATCCGCTATGGCGATGACAACGACATGCCTTATGAGCTGCAGCGCCTCCTTCGCATGAATATGATTGCGCAGCGAGCGCAGGCATTCAACGTGCAGTGCTGCTATGGACAGGGAGTCAGATTCGTTGACCGGACAACAGGCAAGGACACCGATGATGCAGAGATTCGTGAGTTCTGTCTGCGCAACAGCGTGCATGAAGTTTTCATGGAGCAGGCGACAGACATGAAGTTCTTCTACTGGAATGTCACCGTCATCATCCTCTCCCGTGACCACTCCAAGATTATACAGATGCGGCACAAGGACGTGTCCTACTGCCGATTCGAGCGTCCGGACGCCAAGACAGGTCTCATCAATCACATATTCTATGGTGATTTCCGCAAGGCGATGTCACCTATTGAGGCAGAGGCGATACCGCTGCTCGACATCAACGATCCGCTGGGCGACCTGATGGCCCGCATGGGCAAGGGACCGGACATCTACACAGGAGAGAGACGTCCTGAACCGAAGATAGGCCGGGACTGCAAGTTCGCCATCGTGTCACGCATACCGACACCAGGATATCAATATTATCCGATACCTTACTATGCCGCCATATTTGATGATGCGTGGTATGATATCTACCGACTCATCGGCATCGGCAAGCGATACATGATCAAGAATACATCTGCACCTCGCATACAGATTGAGATACATAAGGATTATTGGATGAACCTCTGCAACGAGGAGGGCATCATCGACCCTCAGAAGCGTAAGGAACGCATCGATACAGAGAAGCAGTCCATCATCGACTTCGTCTGCGGCACGGAGAATGCAGGCAAGGCACTCATCACAGGATATTACTTCGACCCTAACGGCAAGGAGCAGCGCATGGTGCGCATCATCAATCTCAATGAGAGTGGCAAGAAGGAAGGTGGAGACTGGGCAGATGATATGTCAGAAGCGTCTAATTCGCTCTGTTACTCGTTTGGCGTTCATCCTAATTTGGTGGGTGCGACACCGGGCAAAAGCCAGATGAACAATTCTGGATCTGACAAACGAGAACTCTTCATCCTGAAGCAGTCTCTCGAGAAACCTTGTCATGATATCATGCTCAAGCCTTATCATGTCATCCTACATTATAATAAGTGGAGCGAGCGCAATATTACCGTCGATGTGCCGATGATAGAGTTGACTACGCTCGATAAAAACAAGGACATGCAAAAATCATCAGTTAAAAATAACGGCAAATACAATGAAGATAACAATAACTAAGCAGGATTTTGACGATGCCATCTTGGTGGCAACATCATCAAATCCGGAGGTCTTCAACTTGGTGGAACCTCATTTCTCAGATACATATAATCGCATCAAGCGGAATTATCTCGGTGATATAGGTGCTAATTTCTTCGATAAATTCGATGGTTTTCAGCCATATCTGAAGAAAATGGTCTGTCTTGAGACATTCATCTCGGTGGTCAGGCATCTTGATATTGTGCTCACACCTGCAGGTTTCGGGGTTGTGAGCAATGGTGAGGTCTCACCAGCATCGACCGTGAGAGTGGAAAATCTCATCGAGCAGGTGAAGCAGACCAAGTTTGCAGCAGAGGAGGATATGGTCTCCGTCCTCATGGACAATGCTGAAGGATGGGGACAGACGATGCAGGCTAAGCACTGCATACCAACATTGGTATGGGGATATAGCGACTACATGTTCGAAGCCAACCTCTCCAAACTCAGTTCGCAGGAGTGGGATAACGTGCGCAAGAACATGCGTCTTGCAGATGAGATTCTGCGTCGTCGCTTCTCTAACGAGCAGATGGACGCTCTCCTCGATAAATACCGCAGAGGCGAGTCTTATACAGAGCAGGAGCAGAAAGCAGTCTGCCTGATGAAACAATATCTCGTTCTATACGGCAATCCAAGCAGCTTCAGACCTGATGACATGAAGCAGACGCTTGACAGGATCCAACTGATACTTGACGGAGATGCAGAGACATTCTCTCTATATCAGAATTCATCAGAGTATGAAAGCAATCATTTCAAGCCTTATGAAAACAAGAAATCAGCACCTGCCTTCCTATTCAATGCATGACGGGCAGATTAATCTTAACATCACAGCGCCAAAGTCATGGCGTGAGTTGTCGCAGGATGAGCTTCGCTATACGCTTTTCCTGCTGACCAGATTTCAGGAGCAGTTGACGGTCAAGACATACCTGTTCTGCCGACTGGCTGGCATTGAGATCATCAAGCACACCCGAACCGGTTGGAAGTGTTCAGTTCTGTGCCGAGTGGATGGCAAGTCAAGCCCCAAGCGCAAAGTGATATATCTTGAGACAGAGATAGTCCTATCTTTGCTCTCACAATTCGATTTTATCGATGGATTCGATAATTTTCAGCCTTTGCAGGCCATATCTGGCTTAAAAGCCGTCACTTCCATCCGCAAGATAACATTCCAGGATTACCTGTTTGCAGAGAAATATTATCAGCTGTACCTCATGCATAAGGAGGACAAGTTCCTTCAGCAGTTAGGATATCTTCTGTACAGGGATGAGGATGGCAAGCGTGATGACTCAGTGAATTTCACCGCAGAGGAGTTACTCGGAACTTTTTTATGGTACTCAGATTTCAAGCAAGTAGCTGCTGCCAATTTCCCTCACTTCTTCAAAAATACGAAGGAGGGCGAAGAGCCGACCATGGAGGATATCACCATGGGCATACGTGCGCAGGTAAGAGCGCTCACCGATGGCGACATCACCAAACAGCAGGCAGTCTTTGAGACCGACTGCTGGGCAGCCCTGACAGAGTTGGATGAAAAGGCGCGGGAGGCAGAGGAATACAACGAAAAAATGAAAAGATTATGACAGAGAAACAGTTCGATGCAATCGCATATTTTAAGCAGTTGACAGAGGAAAACAATACCTGCCGACTTTATAATTTTGTCGCAACGACGTGCTCCGGTCCGGATACGGTGCAGGGCGTGCTGCAGCAGTTCCGAACAGCCTCCAATTTCATCATGGTCTCTGATACGGTTGATTCCAACACACACTCCCTGGGTGATGGCTTCTTCGACCGCAACGTTTTCACCGTCTGGATTCTCGCTTCATACAAGCGTGATGATATGGCAGACCGGGAGGAGAAACTGAATATCTGCAGATATATCTTCCGGCAGTTCCTCAGTCGTTTGCTGCATGACAAGGAATACCAGAAGTTCGGTGATCAGCTGGAGTATCTCAATCTCAATCAGGTCTTATCGACAGAATTAGGGCGATACTCGATGAATGGCTGCACTGGCCTGTACTTCATGCTGACCTCAGACGAGCCTACCGATTTACAATATGATGAGAGCTTATGGCAGAAGCAATAGATGAACTCCTCAAATACGAGAAGGGATGGACTGAGAACATGGGCACCTATTGGCGCGAGCGAATGGAGCGCTTGCGCACAATAGATACTGGTGCACTCTATTCATCCATCAAGGGTCACCTCGAGCAAGGCACAGTGACCACCATCGAGCATACTTTCCTGCAATACGGCATCTATGTGGCTGCAGGTGTGGGACCAGCTCACGTCTGGAAAAAGTGGACAGAAGCGCAGGGTGGCGAGAAAATCATGCGCCCAAATGATGGCGACCTTGACTTCCTCAACAAGCAGTACAGAGCCGAGCATGATTTGGATACCCCCAAAAAAGTGGGTCCTGCCTGGGGCGGTCGAGTGGCAGGAGGTGTGCCGATTGGCCGAAGAGACTGGTTTTCGGCTAAATACTATGCCTCTGTCATGAAACTCAATGAACATGAGGCTGATTTCTATGGCGAGACATACAATGGACTCATGGCTTCAGCATTGACAGAGATATTCAAGGGCATAGGCGCAGCTCGCAACCTTTGAGCCGTATTTTTAATGATTTCATCGTGTTTTTATCTTTGCACAAAAAAGAAATTATGGCAGATCAATTGAACAAAGAAAAACTTCAGCAGGAGTTTGAGCAGATTCGTGACGAGCGTCGCAAGTCTGCCAATACAGCGGAGCGCATAGGCAATGCGTTCATCTCTCTGCTGCATTTCAATACAGAGGTTGAGGACAGGCGATATTTGTCCCGTGAGCATGATGATACGGCAGGGGGTCTCATCACCTTTGCCAAGGGTCTTGTCTCAAAGGCTCTCGCCAAACTCGCCTCTCTCTTCGTTTCCGGCAATACTCAGCTGGGCGAGAATGGCACTCAGACAACATTCGGCAGTTACGCACCAGATGCTTCCGGAGCATCCATTTCCGTGTCTGAGAATGGCACGTCAACGGCAGAGTTTGATTTTCTCAACATCAGACGAGCAGCCTACTTCCGTGAGATTACCATCAAGGAGTTGAAACATGTCGGTGGCGAGATGGCGCTGACTGCAGCTGCCATGGTTTGCTCCAAGGTCGAGTGGCTCAATGCTCGCGGGCGTGTCATCACGGCAGGCACACCGACCTTCTACAAGTGCTATTTCGAGACA
>NZ_QTXV01000028.1:0-43712 GCF_003461825.1 Prevotella sp. AM42-24
TTATAAAGTAAAAAAGTGTCTACAGAAATCAGGAAAAGTCACTGATTTGTTTTTTGCTGTCTGCCCATGAATTTTTTTCTGCGTGCCCATGGAGAAATTTTTGCTTGCCCAGGGAAAAATAAAAGTGGGTAGGGGGTATGGTATTTTCTCCTTGATGATGAGAATGCAATATGATATATTTTCTTTTTTTACATATTGTATGAAATGTATAAATAATTGGATGTGCGCTTGGGAGGTTTGCGCAAGGGATGATGGAAAATTTAGTGCAAAAAAAAAGCGATGACCTTCACAGGCTACCGCTCCAAATCTTCAATAGGTATTAGTTTCCTTTAAGGTAAAAAGATTGTTTTCAGGATAACGATGGCAAAGGTAATGCTTTTTATTTATTCCACCAAATATTTTTTTGCCTTTTTTCTCCACTTTTTGCCTTTTACTTGTATTTCACGAATATTTAACTTGTTTTAACTAAAAAATCAATGTTTCCTTAATCTATCTCATAATTTTGAATAATTTGTTTCTGTATTGTTTTCATAGTGTTAAAATTACAATCATGACGTTTTTCGTGTGAATAGTATGGAATATCATTAACAAGATTTGTATTTATAAAAAAAGGGTATGTCACAATCCATGACACACCCTTATTTTTATTGGATATAGTAATTGATACTATTTGTTGTTCTTGATCTTCTCGACGTATGCGTCAATTACAGCTACAGCTGTGATGTTGACGATATCCTGTACGCTGCTCTCAGAATCGGTGAAGTGGATAGGCTTGTTAAGACCCATCTGGATAGGACCGATAATTTCAGCCTCAGGACTCAATGCCTGCAAGAGCTTGTAAGCACCGTTGGCGCTGCTGAGGTTAGGGAATACCAATGTGTTGACGTCCTTACCCTTCAGGCGAGAGAATGGATATTTTTCATCGCGCAACTGCTTGTTGAGTGCATAGTTCACCTGCATCTCGCCATCAATTGCCAAATCAGGGAATTCCTTCTGCATTGCATCTACGGCATTCTTTACCTTGACAGGTGAACCCTGTGCATCGGTACCGAAGTTAGAATAGCTCAGCATTGCCATCACTGGTTCCTCATTGAAGAACTTCACTGTACCAGCAGACAATTTAGCGATATCCACGAGTACATCCTGGTCTGGGTGGCGGTTGATGAGGGTGTCAGCAATATAGAAGATGCCCTTCTGCGTATTGAGGATGTGCATGGTTCCGAAGGTGTTGTAGCCCTCACGGATGCCGATCACGTCCTTTGCCACCTTGATGGTGTTGGAATATTTAGTGTAAAGACCTGTGATGAAAGCATCAGCATCACCTTGCTCTACCATAGACATACCGAAGTAGTTGCGCTCGTACATCTTGTCGTAAGCCTCCTCGAATGTATAGCCTTCGCGTGCTCTCTTCTCTGCCAAGTGTTTAGCAAATGTAGCACGGCGACCTTGCTCGTTGTCAGCACGCATATCTACAATCTGGATGCCAGTCAAATCAAGTTTCAAGCGGGTAGCTACACGATTCAGACGGTCTGGATTACCCAAGAGGATTGGCTCGCAGATGCCTTCTGTCTTGGCCTGAACGGCTGCCTTCAACATAGTTGGGTTGCCACCTTCAGCAAATACCACGCGCTGTGGGTGCAGGCGGGCTGTATCATGGAGCTTGCGGGTCAACTTGGTCTCCTGACCGAGCAACTCGCGCAGGTGCTGCTTGTATGCCTCCCAGTCGGTGATAGGAGTGCGGGCAACACCGCTGTCCATAGCTGCCTTTGCGATAGCTGCACTCACCTCAGTAATCAGACGTGGGTCAACTGGTTTTGGAATGAAGTATTTAGGACCGAATGTAAGGTCGTTGACATGATAAACTTCATTGACTACATCAGGAACCGGCTGCTTGGCCAGGTCAGCGATAGCGTGTACAGCAGCCAACTTCATTTCTTCGTTGATGGCACGTGCGTGAACGTCGAGTGCACCGCGGAAGATATATGGGAAACCGATCACGTTGTTGATCTGGTTAGGATAGTCAGAACGACCTGTTGACATCAGGACGTCAGGGCGGCTTGCCATTGCGTCCTCGTAGCTGATTTCAGGCACAGGGTTGGCAAGTGCGAATACGATAGGGTTGTCGTTCATAGAGCGCAACATATCCTGAGAGAGTACGTTACCCTTGCTCAAGCCTACGAAAACATCAGCACCCTTGATAGCCTCTTCCAGAGTATGAACGTCGCGACGGTCTGTGGCAAAGATCTTCTTCTGTTCAGTGAGGTTTTCGCGGTCGCTTGTAATCACACCCTTGGAGTCGAGCATCAGGATATTTTCCACCTTAGCACCGAGAGCTACATAGAGCTTGGTGCAACTGATGGCAGCAGCACCGGCACCATTGACAACGATTTTCACCTTGGCGATGTCCTTACCTGCAACCTCAAGCGCATTTTTCAAACCTGCTGCAGAGATGATGGCAGTACCATGCTGGTCGTCATGCATCACAGGGATGTCGAGAGTCTTCTTCAGACGCTCTTCGATGTAGAAACACTGAGGAGCCTTGATATCCTCCAGGTTGATACCACCGAAAGATGGAGCAATGCGCTCTACAACTTCACAGAATTTTTCTGGGTCTTTTTCGTCAATCTCGATATCAAAGACATCGATTCCACCATAAATCTTGAAGAGTAATCCCTTACCTTCCATTACTGGCTTACCGCTCATGGCGCCGATATCGCCAAGACCGAGCACAGCAGTACCGTTGCTGATAACGGCTACAAGGTTACCCTTGTCTGTGTACTTGTAAACATCGTCTGGATTCTGCTGAATCTCAAGACATGGAAATGCTACACCAGGTGAATAAGCCAAACTCAAATCCGTCTGAGTATGGTATGGCTTAGTTGGCTTAACCTCGATTTTTCCAGGACGGCCATTTACGTGATAGGCAAGAGCCGCCTCCTTTGTAATCTTTACCATAATAATATGTTAGTTTAAAGTTTTAAATTCTTACGATTTTTATGCATTTTGTGCACATTTTGGTATTTTTGTGCAAAGGTAATAAAAAACCAGTTAAATTGCGTAGGTTTTTTGTTTTTTTTTGTATCTTTGCACAAAAAAACTTAGACAGAGCAAAAAAATGGTCGAAATTAATGAATATCGCAAGGAATTGAAAAGTAGAATCATCGACTATGCCATGGGTGAATTTTACAAGCGTGGTGTTAGGGCTGTGAAGATGGATGAAATCTCACAAGGGCTTCATGTGTCTAAGCGTACCGTATATGAAATATTCGGTGATAAAGAGGAACTGCTCCTTGCTGGCTTGAAAATCAAAAACCTGGAGATGAGGGAAAAGTTAGAGGCCTACTCCTGCAATGGGGCTCATAATGTAGTGGATATTATCGGCTATTTCTATAAGCTGCAGATGGAGGTGAATAGTATGGTGGGGGTTGCTTTTTATGAGGAAATTCACCGTATGCCTCGGGTGATCGAGTTTTTCAATCAGGAGCATGAACGCGAATTTGCGGATAGGGTAAAATTCCTGAAGGCGGGTGTAGAGGAAGGGCTCTTCCGTCAGGATATTGACTATAGCCTTACGATGGAACTTCTCAGTGCCTCCATGAGTGAAATTATGCATAACCAGCTCTACAAGAAGTATAGTATGCAGGAAATGTTCGACAATTATTTCTTGGTTATTATACGTGGATTCTGTACAGAGCGTGGCGTGGCATTATTGAATAAGGTTATCGAATAGTCAGTCTGTTCGGTAACCTTTGTTCATATATGTGTGTATCCCTATATATATAATAAGGTATAAAGTAATAACTCAGATAATTGAAGGTAAATCATGAAGATAGTTTTGATAGGGGCTGGTAATCTGGCCACCAACTTGGGGAAGGCGCTTTTGGCTGCCGGTCATGATATCGTGCAGGTGTTTAGTAGAACCGTGGAGTCGGCAACAGCCTTGGCTCAGATTGCTGGTGGAGCACCCGTAACGGATATAGAACAGGTGCGTGCGGATGCCGATTTGTATATTGTTTCCGTTAAAGACTCTGTTTTGGGTGAATTGCTGCCACGGCTTTGCAAGGGGAAGGAAACCAAGATCTTCCTGCATACTGCCGGTTCTATGGATATGAACGTCTTTGAAGGGATGGCAATCCATTATGGCGTATTTTATCCCATGCAGACTTTCTCTAAAAGCAAGGAAGTGAACTTTTCTGAGATTCCTTGTTTTATAGAGGCAAATGATGACTATGCTCATACAGTGATAGCTGATATGGCGCATGAGTTGAGTGGGAGAGTATATGAATTGTCGAGTGCTGACCGTAAGTACTTGCATCTTGCAGCTGTTTTTGCCTGCAATTTTGTCAACCACTGTTATGCTATCAGTGAGAAAATCCTGGCAGACCACGGTGTTCCGTTTGATGTGATGCTGCCGCTGATAGATGAGACAGCCAGGAAAGTACATGAACTTTCTCCAAGGGAGGCACAGACGGGGCCAGCTGTACGGTTTGACGAAAATGTGATTCGTATGCAGGCTGCCCTGTTGAAGGATCAGCCTCAGATCAAGGATATCTATGAGCGCCTGAGCTTAGGTATCCATCGTTTCAGTAAGAAATAGTAATCATCGTTTCAGTAAAAAATAGAAGTTTAAACAGATATGATAAATTATGATTTAAATAAGATCAAGGCCATAGTCTTTGATGTAGATGGTGTGCTTTCTTGCCAAACGATAACCCTTTCTCCTGCAGGTGAGCCTTTGCGTACGGTGAACATTAAGGATGGATATGCCATCCAGTTGGCGCAGAAATCAGATTTACGCATAGTGATACTCACGGGTGGAAAATCAGAGGCCATCCGTCTTCGTTATGCGGGATTGGGCGTAGAGGATATTTATATGGGTTGTGCCGTTAAAATCAAGACCTATCGTGAGTTTCTGGAGAAATATCAGTTGACGAACGAGGAAATCATCTACGTTGGTGATGATATTCCTGATTACGAGGTGATGAGAGAATGCGGATGTCCTTGTTGTCCTGCTGATGCATGTTCCGACATCAAGGAAATCTCTACTTATGTATCTTCCTGCAATGGTGGTGAAGGCTGTGGTAGAGATGTCGTGGAACAGGTGCTTCGTGCACAGGGAAAATGGTTGTCTGGAGCAAAGGCTTTCGGATGGTAATTCATCAATAAATCGAAACGTATGAAGAATTTTAGAATCATATTGGCAAGTAATTCGCCTCGACGCAAGGAACTTTTAGCTGGTCTCGACATTCCTTTCGAAGTGAAGGTCATTCAGGGTATAGACGAAAGTTTTCCGGAATCTCTACCTGCATACGATACAGCCCAGTATATAGCTGTGAAAAAAGCACAGGCATACCGCCCACTGCTTGATTCTGCCATCAGTCATCAGGATACTTCCATCAATCATCAGCAACCTTCGGATGGAAATCCTGAATTGTTGATACTTACTGCTGATACGGTAGTGATAGCACCAAGCAGTGAAGAACAGAATGACCAGGAAGGAAAGGGAATCATTCTGGGAAAACCGAAGGATGCTGCGGATGCGAGCAGAATGCTGGAAATGCTGAGCGGAAAGACCCATCATGTGGTGACGGGTGTCTGTATTACTTCTCTGGAAAAACAGCGACAATTCTCGGTCGTTACGGAGGTTACTTTCAAGAAGCTGTCAAAGGAGGAGATAGACTATTATGTAGGGCATTACAAACCGTTTGATAAGGCTGGAGCCTATGGCATTCAGGAATGGATAGGTTATATCGGTTGTACGAGTTTGAAGGGAAGCTACTTCAATGTCATGGGACTTCCTGTGCAAAGAATCTATGAGGAATTAAAGAAATTCTAAGAAGTAAGAATTTTGTTATAATTATGCATTTTGCATGTGGGGTTTCCTGTTTTTTTCTCTCGTGATAGGGAAAGATTCCTCATTTAGATTTTTTTAAAATAATAGTTTTCTCTATGTCATAAATTATGGCTATCTTTGTGCGTTTTATGTAACTTAGGTAGTAATATGACTAATAATGTGAAGTCAAAAGTCAGGGAAGTTTTAGATAATTATCTGGAGATGAATAAGCATCGCAAGACTCCGGAACGTTATGCTGTCCTTGATGCAGTTTATAGTTTAAAAGGGCATTTTACGCTCGAAGACCTTGGAGCACAGTTGGAAAAAATGCATTTCCCCGTAAGTAGGGCAACGCTTTACAATACGATGCATCTATTCATCGAACTCCGTCTGGTCGTGCGACATAGTTTGGTGGATGGTACCAAGTATGAAGCAAGTTTTAATAATGAAAACCATGTACATCAGGTGTGTACGGTTTGTGGTAAGGTAACGGAGGTACAGGCTCCACTGGTCGTGGATGCCATCAATGAGACCAAGCTGCAGAGATTCCGTCGTGATGCCTTCGCCCTCTATATCTATGGAGTGTGCAGTACGTGTCAGGGCAAGATGACCAGAAAACGTAACAATGGTAAAGTAGAAAAGTCAAAATAACTATTTATAAAATGAACACAGGTAAAGTAGATGTCCTGCTGGGTCTTCAGTGGGGCGATGAAGGTAAAGGTAAGGTGGTTGACGTGTTGACCCCTAAGTATGATGTGGTAGCTCGCTTTCAGGGTGGTCCTAATGCAGGACATACATTGGAGTTTGAGGGACAGAAATACGTTCTTCGCTCTATCCCTTCTGGTATTTTCCAGGGCGGTAAGGTGAACATTATTGGTAATGGTGTCGTTCTGGCTCCAGACCTCTTCATGCAGGAGGCTAAGGACTTGGAGAAGAGCGGTCATGACCTCAAAAGCCGTCTTCATATTTCTAAGAAGGCTCATCTCATCATGCCTACTCATCGTGTGCTCGATGCAGCCATCGAGGCTTCTAAGGGTAAAAACAAGGTTGGTACAACTGGTAAGGGTATTGGTCCTACTTATACTGACAAAGTAAGCCGTACTGGTCTGCGCGTGGGTGATATCCTTGAGAACTTCCAGGAGAAGTATGAGGCTCATAAGGCTTTGCACCTCAAGCAGATAGCATCTCTCGGTTATACTGATTTCGATATCACAGAGGTAGAGAAGACTTGGATGGAAGGTATCGAATACCTGAAGCAGTTCCCTATCGTTGACAGCGAGGTGGAGATCAATAAGGTGCTCCGTTCTGGCAAGGATATTCTTTGCGAGGGTGCTCAGGGTACTATGCTTGATGTAGATTTCGGTTCTTATCCTTTCGTAACTTCATCCAATACAATCTGTGCGGGTGCTTGTATCGGTTTGGGTATCGGTCCTAACCGCATCGGTAATGTATATGGTATCATGAAGGCTTACTGTACTCGTGTAGGTGCTGGTCCTTTCCCAACAGAGTTGTTTGATGAGACTGGTGCCAAGATTCGCGACCTCGGTCATGAGTATGGTGCTGTTACAGGCCGTGAGCGCCGTTGCGGTTGGTGCGACCTTGTACAGTTGAAGTATTCTGTGATGGTAAATGGTGTTACTGAGCTTATCATGATGAAGAGCGACGTGCTCGATGGTTTCGACACTATCAAGGCTTGTGTTGCATACAAGTTGAAGGATGGTTCTGTAACTACAGACTTCCCATACGAAATCGACGATGTAGAACCTGTATATAAGGAGTTCAAGGGTTGGAAGACCGATATGACTCAGTTTACTTCTGAGGATCAGTTCCCACAGGAATTCAAGGATTACATAGCTTTCCTCGAAGAGTTCCTCGAGACTCGCATCGGTATCATTTCTATTGGTCCAGACCGTGAACAAACTATCGTAAGAAAGTAATTTATAATATAGTGTTTAATGTTTTGTGTTTAATTTTACTTTGAGGGTAGATATTGCGCAGAACATTAAGCACTAAACATTTAATATAAAACAATAATAAATGGCTCAGAAACCAAGTATTCCAAAGGGTACTCGCGATTTCGGACCTATCGAGATGGCGAAACGCAATTACATCTTTAATACCATTAAGGATGTATATGCACTCTATGGATTCCAACAGATAGAAACACCTGCCATGGAAACCCTTCAGACGCTGATGGGTAAATATGGCGAGGAAGGTGATAAGTTGCTGTTCAAAATTCTGAATTCTGGCGACTATATGAATAAAATCAGTGATGAGGATATTCATTCTTTAGGATCATTGAAGTTGGCAGCAAAACTTTGTGAGAAAGGTTTGCGTTATGATTTGACCGTACCTTTCGCTCGTTATGTGGTTCAGCATCGTGATGAACTTCAGATGCCGTTCAAGCGTTATCAGATTCAGCCAGTTTGGCGTGCAGACCGTCCACAGAAGGGTCGCTACCGCGAGTTTTATCAGTGCGATGCGGATGTGGTAGGTTCTGATTCCTTGCTCAATGAGGTGGAGTTGATGCAAATTGTGGATACTGTTTTCACCAAGTTTGGTGTTCGTGTCTGCATCAAAATCAATAACCGCAAGATCCTGACTGGTATCGCTGAGGTAATCGGTGAGGCTGAGAATATTGTGGATATTACCGTGGCTATCGATAAGCTTGATAAGATTGGACTTGACAATGTGAATGACGAACTTCGTGCTGATGGTATCTCTGAGGAAGCTATCGAGAAGTTGCAGCCAATTATCTCATTATCAGGTTCTAACGATGAGAAGCTTGAAGTAATTGCTAAGGTATTAGAAACTTCAGAAATCGGTTTGAAGGGTGTAGAGGAAACTAAATTTATCCTTGATACGCTGAAGACTGTAGGGTTGAAGAATGAGATTGAACTGGATCTTACTTTGGCTCGTGGCTTGAACTACTATACCGGTGCTATCTTCGAAGTGAAGGCACTTGATACTCCTATGGGTAGTATTACCGGTGGTGGCCGATATGACAACCTTACTGGTATCTTCGGTCTTCCTGGATTGAGCGGTGTGGGTATTTCTTTCGGTGCAGACCGTATCTATGATGTACTTAATGCCCTCGACCTTTATCCAAAGGAGGCTGTGAATGCCACACAGGTCCTCTTCATCAACTTCGGTGAGAAGGAAACTGCATATTGTCTGCCTATCGCCCGTCAGGCTCGCGAGGCAGGTATCCGTGCAGAAATCTTCCCTGACAAGGCTAAGATGAAGAAGCAGATGAGTTACGCCAATGCCAAGAATATTCCTTTTGTGGTTCTTGCTGGTGAGAATGAGATTGAACAGGGTAAGGTTACTTTGAAGAATATGGAGAGTGGTGAGCAGCAGTTGGTTTCTGCTGATGAACTTATCGCTGTCATCAAGAAGTAATTTACTTAGGCGTCATCAAGAAATGTTTTTCTTGGTTTATAGCCAATATGAAATAAAGGCAGGGAGCATCAGTTTGGATGGTCTTCCTGCCTTTTTTAAAAATAATAACTGAAAATTCAAAACTTAAAAACGAATCGTTATGATGAAAAAGATTTTATCCTGGTTTGCCTGCCTGTTTCTGGTGCTCGCTCTGACATCTGGAAGTAAGGTAACGACTGTCTTTGTGATAGGTGATTCTACTGCTGCTGAGAAAGGTAATGCCAAGAATAATCCAGAAAGAGGATGGGGTATGGTACTGCAAGGTTGTTTTGATGATAAAATCATCGTTGATAACCATGCTGTGAATGGTAGAAGTTCTAAGAGTTTTATCAATGAAGGTAGATGGCAGAAAGTATTGGATCAACTGAAACCGGGGGATTATGTGTTTATTCAGTTTGGTCACAATGATGAAAAGCCTCATGCCGACCGTCATACTGATCCTGGCTCTACCTTTGATGCCAATCTGGAGCGTTTTGTCAAGGAAACACGTGCCAAAGGTGGTATCCCGGTTTTGTTTAATTCGGTAGTGCGCAGATGTTTCTATCAGGCACCAGTGGAGAATGATGATGACGAGAAATTGAGAAAGACTACTTTTGCGGGTGAAGAGAAGATAAATAGTGATACACTCATTGATACTCACGGAGCTTATGTCGTAGCTCCTTGTAATGTGGCGCATCGTCTGAATGTTCCTTTTGTGGATGCCACAAAGATTACTCATGATATTGAGACAGAGTTAGGCATAGAGGGAAGCCGTAAGTTGCATATGTGGTTCCGTCCGGGTGAATGTTCTCAGATTCCTAAAGGTCGTCAGGATAATACCCATTATAATGTATATGGAGCTCGTCTGGTAGCCAATGCCTTGGCTGATGAGATTGGTAAGCAGGTACCTGAACTCAAGAAGCATGTTCGCCATTATGACTATGTGGTTTCAACCCGTGGACGTGGCAATTACTTTACACTCCAGGATGCTGTGGATGCTGTTCCTGCAGGTAAGCGTGTTAAGGTTCTTGTACTCGATGGTTCCTGGAAGAAGCCTGAAAACATGAAGGGGAAGAAAATCAAGTTCATCCTTCAGTTTGGAGCCAAGATTACTGATTAATCTCAAAAGGGTGTGTCATGGACTTTGTGACACACCCTCTTGTATTCTATCTAATCTTGAACAATTTCAATCTTCAGAATAGTTTCTGTCGTATGCTTGATTCTGAAGTCATCTGAAGTGCGTTCACCCACTACCCATAGAATATTTCCAGCAGAATCTGCCAAAATGAGTTGCGACTGTTTTTCAAATAGATTTCTTTTTCTATCTGTTAAATAGTCGCTAACTAATTTTCTGCCTTTCATTCCGAAAGGTATGAATGCGTCTCCCTGTTGGGTGCGTCGGAGCATGAGCGGAAATTTGATATTTCTGGCTTCCAGTGTAATCAGATGCTTCTCTTTGCTTGGTTGGAAGTCTTCTGTTACTGTTTCTTTGGAAATCCTTATTTTTCCTATTGCAGTCACATAGCAGCCTGGTTCTGGTATCAGAATTCTTCTGAAATCATCCTCCTTATTTTCTTTTATCAGAATTTGTTCTCTATCTATAAGTATCTGATGGGTAGGTGTTTGCCACGTTTTTCCTGTAGAATTGATAGAGAGGAGTATCTCCTGAATCATCTTGCCGGAGGCTCCGTATGGAGAAAGGGTATGAAACAGGGCATACTCAGTGCTTGCCTGGTTTAATAGCCATGATTTGCTGATGCGGATAACTGGCTGTGGCATACAGAAAGAGGCTGGTATTTCCTGGTATATCTGCTCCTTTTCTTTCTCCAGGGCTGCCGTGAGCATCTTCGAAGCTTCAGTCAGATATCGGGCGGTAGCTGCTATGTTGTGGCAAACTGCCGGGTTGATTTCTTTGAGCATCGGGATGATATTCAGCCGTATCTTGTTTCTTACGACGTCATCTACCAGATTGGAACTGTCTGTTACAAAATTCTGCTGGCGTTCCGTCAGATAATCGAGGATGTCCTGTCGGGTGATACAAAGGAATGGACGGATGATGTATCCGTTGACAGGAGAAATGCCTGTAAGCCCTTTCAGTCCTGTACCTCTTACCAAATTGATAAGAATTGTCTCAACATTGTCGTCCTGATGATGGGCTACGCAGATACCGGCAGCGTCCACATCCTTGCGAAGCTGATCGAAAAAGCGGTAACGCAAGTTGCGTGCCGCTAATTCGATGCTTTCATTATGGAGTTTGGCGTAAGTCCTGGTATCGAAGTGGATGCGATGCAATTCTATGTTGAGTTGCTGGCAGAGGGTAACACAAAATCGCTCATCTCTGTCAGACTCTTCTCCTCTTAGATGGAAATTACAATGACATGCCTCTACGGTATAACCCAATTCATGAAGTACCAGCAGCAAAGCAACACTGTCTGCTCCTCCAGAAAGGGCAACCAGATATTTTTTGTCTTTTTCCAGAAGATGCTGTTGGATGATGTTTTGCTGTATGGTTTGTACGAACTTCATGTTGTTATCTTATTTTAATGCTCAATGTTAATCATTATTTTGATGCCCAACGTTAAGCAGTTTAAAAGTGCTGAATATTAATCGTTGGAAGTCTGTGCTTTCAGGAAAGCTTCGGCTTTTTCCAAGTCTTGTGGAGTATCAATTCCTACTGTTTCTACGTCAGTCTTACCCACTTTGATCTTATATCCATTCTGCAGCCATCTGAGTTGCTCCAGACTTTCTGCAATTTCAAGAGAACTCTGTGGCAACTGGGTGATTTTTCGCAGTACATCCTTTCTGTAAGCATAGATGCCGAGGTGCTTGAGGAAAGGATAGTTGTCGAGCCATTCTTCCTGTTCTTTTCCTCTTACAAAAGGTATGATGCTTCTGGAGAAATACATGGCAAAACCAAAGTTGTCAACTACAATCTTTGGACTGTTTGGGTTGGCTACAGCATCCATGCTTGTAAAGGGTTTGCCAAGGGTTGCTATCTGGGTAGCCTCATCATCGAAGCAGTGGCAGATGGTATTGAGCTGACTTTTAGCAACAAATGGTTCGTCACCCTGTACGTTGACGATGACATCCCAGTCGCCGCCAATTTTCTCAATAGCTTCCTCAATGCGGTCGGTGCCGCTCTTGTGGTCAGAACGTGTCATGACCGCCTTGCCGCCAAAAGCTACTACGGCATCATAGATGCGGGTGTCGTCGGTTGCTACATAAGCTTCCTCCAAAGCAGCGGAAACTTTTTCATAAACATGCTGTATGACAGGCTTGTCGCCCAACATAGCCAGCGGCTTGCCTGGAAATCTTGTTGAGGCGAAGCGCGCAGGAATAATTCCGATAAACTTCATATTTACTATGTATTTTGTTCAAATATTCTATTTTAGAAGAACATTCTTTTTTATTCAAACATTCTTGGTTCTTTATTGATTTCTTTGAGGAAGATTTCCCCATACTTTTTCTTCTTGAATTCACCGATGCCATGCACTAAACCAAACTGTTCGATGGTTCTTGGTTTCATGGCTGCCAATTCATGCAAAGACTGGTCTGACAGAATGATGTAAGGTGGGTAGCCCTGTTCTGTAGCCAGTTTGAGTCGGAGTTTTCTCAGTCTTTCGAAAAGGTCCTGATTCTCTGTTCTGGTATGTGATACGCGTACCAGTCTTGGATGTACCACTGGGGTCTTGCCTTTATCGCTTTGCTGTATGACAGCCAATTGTACAGGGTGTTCTCCCTTGAGTACCTGCCAGCCGAGGCTGGTTACTTTCATAACATTGTGCTCATTGTAGGCAATTTCGAAAAATCCCATCTGCATCATCTGCAACATATAGTTTTGCCAGTCTTTCACGCTGACGTCACTTCCCACGCCAAAGGTCTTGAGCTCATTGTAATGGTTCCTGACCACTGTGGGTGATTTGATTCCTCTAAGTACCTCAATACATTGTCCGATGTGAATCTTTTCGTTGGTCCTGACGATGGCGCTCAGCGCTTTTTGTGTGACAATCGTACCATCAAATGTTCTTGGCGGATGGGCGCATACATCGCAGTGCCCGCAGTCTTCTGCCGAGGTTTCGCCAAAGTAATTGAGCAGGATTCTTCTGCGGCAGACTCTGGCTTCAGCATATTCCTGCATACGTTGCAGTTTCTCTGCATTGATTGCCTTTTGCCCACTTGCTTCAGCAAAACTCTTTCTCTGTATGACATCAGCGAGCGAGTAGAATAGGATGGTGTCTGCAGGTGCACCGTCGCGTCCAGCTCGTCCTATTTCCTGATAGAAACTCTCGATGCTCTGTGGCAGATTATAGTGGATGACCCATCTTACGTTTCCCTTGTCGATGCCCATACCGAAAGCAATGGTGGCACATACCACCTGAATCTGGTCCATCTTGAACCGTTCCTGGATGGAAGCCCGTTCTTCTGTAGGAAGTCCGGCATGATAGGCGGCAGCATTGATGCCCTTCTTTTTGAGTTCTTCTGCCACAACCTCTGTATTCTTTCTCGAAAGACAATAGATGATACCTGCATCGCCCGGATGGGAACCGATATAGCGCAGGATGAATTTGATCTTTTCAGCCTTGGTTCCTTCACGGCGTACAGCCAGACTTAAGTTGGGGCGGTCGAAGCTGCTGACGAATGTCTTGCCATTGAGGTGTAGCTGCTTGACGATGTCCTCACGGGTGATTTTATCAGCAGTGGCGGTCAGAGCCATGACCGGTACTCCTTGGAATCTTTCGTGAAGAAGTCCCAATTGTGAATATTCCGGTCTGAAGTCATGTCCCCATTGGCTGATGCAGTGAGCCTCATCTACGGCAAATAATGAGATTTTGATATTGCTGAAGAGATATGGTATTTCGCTCAGCAATTTCTCTGGAGAAACGTATATGATTTTCAGGTCACCAGCCTCACATCTTCTTCTGATGATGGTTTCCTCTATCGTATCCGTACTACTGTTGAGTGCTTCTGCCGGAATACCATTGGCTTTGAGCGCTTCCACCTGATCGTGCATCAGACTGATGAGTGGTGATATAACCACAGCGGTACCAGGCAAGGCTAAGGCGGGTATCTGATAGCAGAGACTTTTACCGCCTCCTGTAGGCATCAGTACGAGACAATCCTTGCCCTGCATGATTTCCCGGATGATAGCTTCCTGATTAGAACGGAAGGAATCGTATCCAAAATAATTTTTCAGTATATCTATTATTTGCATTTCGCATGAATTTCCGGCAAAGGTACATATTTTTTATTAGAAAACAGACTTTTTATTTGATTATTTCAAAGAAAGTTGTTACTTTTGCATCATAATAAATTAATTAACAGAATGATGAGCAATTCTAACGAACATTTTCAGTTCACAGACGAGCGTTTTGCCGACTTGCAAATGTTGCGCTATCGCTTGAATGGTTTTGAGGATTTGACGCTTTCTCAGCAAATATATATTTATTGCTTAGCAAAGGCTACTTTGATGGGGCGTGATATAACCTTCGACCAGCAGGGAAAGTACAATCTTCGTATCCGTAAGACTTTGGAGACTATCTATAAGCATTACGATGGAGATAGAACTTCTGATGACTTCAAGGCTCTCGAGGTTTACCTCAAGAGAGTTTGGTTCTCCAGCGGCATCTGCCACCATTATGGTTGTGAAAAATTCAAACCTGGTTTTTCCGAACATTTCTTCTATGAGGCTGTTTCTATGATGCCTGAGACAGAACTGCCTTTGAAAAGAGGTGAAACCAAGGAGGATTTGCTGGATGAATTGGTGCCCGTTATTTTTGATGAGGAAATTCTTCCGAAGCGTGTGAATCAGACTGATGGTGTTGATTTGGTAGCCACTTCTGCCTGCAATTTCTATGAAGGCGTTACCCAGAATGAGGTGGAAAGATATTATGCCAGACTGAAGGATGGCGAAGACCTGACACCGCCTTCCTATGGACTCAATTCCAAACTGATGAAGCGGAATGGAGAAATCGTAGAAATGACCTGGAAAGAAGAAGGTATGTATGGTACTGCCATTAAGGAGATTACTTCCTGGCTCTTGAAAGCTCAGAAATATGCAGAAAATGAGCAGCAGGCTCATGTCATCGATCTTCTGATCAAGTATTATCGCACTGGAGATCTTTCTGATTTCGACCGATATAGCATTGCGTGGGTCAAGCAGCAGGAGGGTATGGTTGATTTCATCAATGGTTTTATTGAGGTCTATGGTGATCCTCTTGGACTGAAAGGAACCTGGGAAGGGCTTGTTGAATTTAAAGATATGAAAGCAACCCGACGTACTCAGGCTATCAGCCAGAATGCGCAGTGGTTTGAGGACCATTCTCCGGTGGCTCCTCAGTTTAAGAAGGCTGAGGTTAAAGGTGTAACGGCTCATGTCATCTGTGCTGCTATGTTGGGTGGTGATGAATATCCTGCTTCTGCCATCGGCATCAATCTCCCGAATGCTAACTGGATTCGCGAGACTCATGGAAGCAAGAGTGTGACGATTGGAAATCTGACAGAAGCATACAATAAGGCTGCGCATGGTAATGGATTCCTGGATGAATTTGCTATTGATCAGGAAACTCTTGATCTCATCAACCGATATGGTGATGTGACGGATGATCTGCATACCGACCTGCATGAATGTCTGGGACATGGCAGTGGTCAGTTGCTTCCTGGTGTTGACCCAGATGCTCTCAAGGCTTATGGCAATACTATCGAGGAGGCTCGTGCTGATTTGTTCGGCTTGTATTATGTGGCAGATCACAAACTGGTAGAGTTGGGATTGACTCCTGATGATGAGGCTTATAAGGCTCAATATTATTCTTATTTGATGAATGGACTGTTGACACAGGCGATACGTATCAAGGAGGGTGATAAGATAGAGGAAGCTCACATGCGCAACCGTGCGTTGATAGCCAATTGGGTCTTAGAACACTATTCTCAGGCGGTACAACTGGTGAAGAAAGATGGCAAGACTTACGTTCAGATCACTGATTATCCTGCTCTCCGTCATGCTTTTGCAGACTTGTTGGCTGAAATCCAGCGTATCAAGAGTGAGGGTGATTTTGATACGGCCCGTATTCTGGTAGAGAAGTATGCTGTTAATCTCAATCCAGAGTTGCATCATGAAATCTTGGAACGATACAAGAAACTTAACCTTGCTCCTTATAAAGGATTTATTAACCCATGGATGAAACTGGAGTTTGATGAAGAGGGTAATGTGACAAAGGTTCTTCTTGATTATACGGAATCCTATGAACATCAGATGCTCAGATATTCTGATGAATATGGTACGCTATAACAAATAGCATTAAAATAGTAATGAAAATGATAGATAATAAAGATGAACAGTTTCCGGTAGTAGATGAGATGGGAAATATTTTGGGTGCCATCAGTCGTGGTCATGCTCATGATGGCTGTAAAATATTGCATCCCGTGGTACATCTACACCTTTTTAATAATAAAGGCGATCTATTTCTCCAGCATCGCCCGGCTTGGAAGGATATTCAACCGGACAAGTGGGATACGGCTTGCGGTGGACATGTAGATTTGGGCGAGAGTGTAAATCAGGCTCTGCACCGTGAGGTGAAGGAAGAACTTGGAATAACCGACTTTGAACCGATATCCATGGGACATTATGTCTTTGAGAGTAAGCGTGAGAAGGAATTGGTCTATGTGCATCGCTGTGTGTATGATGGTGAAGTGAAGCCAAGTCAGGATGAACTGGATGGAGGCAAATTCTGGACAAAGGAGGAAATACTCGAAAATATGGGTAAAGAAGTGTTCACTCCTAATTTTGAGAATGAATACAAGAAGTATTTCATGTAATCGGGTGTATGATATAATCCATAGAGATTTTCCGGTATTATCCGAATTCGGTTTTATCGTCTATAAATATAAAATAAAGAAGAAATCCGGCAAAAGTCAGGTGAACACCTACTTTTGCCGGATTTCTTGAATCAGTATCAGTATCTATTTACTTCGCAGATTCGAATTCACGCAAGAAACGTGTATCATTCTCTGAGAAGAGGCGGAGGTCGCTTACACGATACTTCAAGTTGGTAATACGCTCTACACCCATACCAAATGCATAACCAGTGTAAACATTAGAATCGATGCCACAAGCCTCAAGATCATGAGGGTCAACCATACCGCAACCGAGAATCTCTACCCAACCGGTATGCTTACAGAAGTTACATCCTTTACCACCACAGATGTTACAAGAGATATCCATCTCTGCACTTGGCTCAGTGAATGGGAAATAGCTTGGACGCAGACGAATCTTGGTGTCAGCACCAAACATCTCGCGAGCAAATGTAAGGAGAACCTGCTTCAAGTCGGTAAAGCTGACATTCTTGTCAACATACAGACCTTCTACCTGATGGAAGAAACAGTGTGCACGTGCGCTGATAGCTTCATTACGATATACACGACCTGGGCAAAGTACACGGATAGGTGGTTCGTGAGTCTCCATATAGTGAGCCTCATCACCAGACGTATGGCTGCGCAGGAGAATATTCTTAGTCACATCGTTAGGGTCGCTCTGCTCAATGAAGAAAGTATCCTGCATATCGCGGGCTGGATGATCGGCGGCAAAGTTGAGCATGGTGAAAACATGCTTGTCATCGTCAACCTCTGGGCCATGATAGAGAGTAAAGCCCATGCGAGAGAAAATGTCGATAATCTGATTCTTGACAACTGTCAATGGATGACGGGTACCGAGAGCTACTGGGTAGGCGGTACGTGTCAAGTCAATATCATCGCTGGATGCATCAGCCTCTTCCATTTGCTCCTTGAGTGCGTTGATGCGTTCTGTAACAGCTTGCTTCAACTCATTGATCTTTACACCAATTGTTTTCTTCTGGTCGGCAGGTACTGTGCGGAAGTCGGCCATAAGGGCATTAATCGAGCCCTTCTTGCTCAAATACTTGAGTCTGAGCTGTTCTACTTCTTCTGCATTTTGAGCAGAAAGAGTGCTCACTTCCTTCAAGAGTTCTTCTATTTTTTCTAATAACATAATCTTAATTTATATATTTTGAGTGCAAAGATAACATTTTTTGCTCAAAATATGAAATATCTCAAAAGAAAGTTGTACTTTTGCATTGAAAATTTGAGAAATTTATAGGTTTATGAAGAAACTTTCTTTTTTATCAGTGTTACTGGCGGTCCTTACAGTCGTTTGTTTTACGTCTGTGGGATGCTCTGACAAGAAGCCGGCTCAGGTGCATGATTCTACATCTGTTGATTCTGTTGTCGCAGATACTCAAACTGTTGATTCTACGGAAAAATTGATCGAGGAGACTCCGATGCCTAAGGCTGCAGATGAGCTTTTTGATGATTTCGTCTTTAATTTTGCTGCGAATAGAAAACTGCAGATGAAACGTGTTCATTTCCCATTGCCTGTCTATCACAATGATAAACTCGTAAAATCGATAGGAAAACGGGCTTGGAAAATGGAGCATTTCTTCATGCATCAGGATTATTACACCTTGATTTTTGATAATCAGAAGCAGATGAATCTGGTGAAGGATACTGCTATCGATCATGTAGTCGTAGAAAAGGTGTTCTATGCCAAGAAAAAGGTGCAGCAGTTCCTCTTCAATCGCATCAATGGTGAGTGGATGATGACTTCTATCAATTATAAGCCTATGTACTCCAACATGAATGCCAGTTTCTTGAAGTTCTATGGACATTTTGCAACGGATTCTGCTTTCCAGGCTAAACATCTCCACAATCCTGTGAAATTTGTTGGTCCAGATCCGGATGATGATTTCAGTACCATGAGTGGTGATATTGAACCGGAAACCTGGCCAGCCTTTGCTCCGCAATTGCCTCATGGAATGATATACAATATTATATATGGACAGAAATATGCTGAGAGCAATCAGAAAATCTTTGTGATACGTGGCATTGCAAATGGAATGGAAACAATATTGACTTTCAAGCGTGTTCATGGAAAATGGATGCTTACCAAACTTAATATGTAATACAGAATGAAGGATATTAAAGATTATAGCCTCTTGGCTCACAATACTTTTGGCATAGCTGCTACTTGCCGTCGCTTTCTGGAATATGCTTCTGTAGAGGATGCAAGAAAGGTGGCTGAGATACTTACAGAGCAAGATCAGCCTGTTTTGATTATCGGAAGTGGTAGTAACCTGCTTTTGACGGGTGATTATCCCGCTACGGTCATCCACTCTTCCATCTTGGGAATTCGTGTCATTGATAGGCAGAAACTCCTAAATGAGGGATGGATTACTGCTGCAGATGTAACTGCTGAAAAGACGATGGACTCTCTTGCTTCTCAAGAGGATGAAATCTTCGTAGAGTGCGGAAGCGGCGTTGTCTTTGATGATTTTGTTGCATATTGTGTTGAACATGGTTACTATGGTGCCGAGAATCTGTCGATCATTCCTGGTGAGGTGGGAGCCAGTGCGGTGCAGAACATAGGTGCTTATGGTGTTGAGGCAAAGGATATCATTTATAAGGTAGAGGCTGTTGAACTCTCTACGGGTAAGATTGTAAAATTTGATAATTCCGACTGCGAGTATAGTTATCGCCAGAGTAAATTTAAGAAGGAATGGCGTGATAAGTACTTGATTACCCGTGTGGTATATCGTCTGTCAAAGACCTATACTCCAGACCTTGACTATGGAAATATCCGCAGTTCTTTGGCAGAAAAAGGTATTTCTAATCCTACGGCAAAGCAGTTGCGAGAAGTCATCATAGATATTCGCAATGCAAAATTGCCGGATCCGAAGATTCAGGGCAATGCGGGTAGTTTCTTTATGAATCCTATCGTGGATAAGACAAAGTATGAGGAATTGGTATCGCTTTATCCGAACATGCCTCATTATACGATAGATGCATGTCATGAGAAAATTCCTGCAGGATGGATGATTGATCAGTGTGGATGGAAAGGTAAGAGTCTTGGCCCTGCTGGTGTTCATGATAAGCAGGCGCTGGTCTTGGTAAATCGAGGTGGTGCTAAGGGACAGGATGTGGTCAGGTTGTGTAAGGCTATTCAGGATGATGTCTTTCATAAGTTTGGCATTGAGATTCACCCTGAGGTAAATATTAAATAAAGAGTTGTCTCATGAATAGTAAGCTAAAGATAACTTTATTGGGAACAGGAACATCAAGCGGTGTTCCTGTTTTGGGATGTAATTGTGAGGTATGCAGAAGCCAGAATCCCAAGGATAAGAGGTTTCGCTGTGCAGTATTGGTAGAAACGGATCATACCCGGATACTGATAGATGCAGGTCCTGATATTCGCATGCAACTTCTCCGTGTTCCTTTCCGTAAGTTAGATGGGGTGCTGATTACTCATATCCATTATGATCATGTAGGAGGAATGGATGACTTGCGCGGTTTCTGTAAGTTTGGAGATATTCAGGTTTATGGTGACGGGTTGGTTACTTCCACCTTGCCCCATACCATGCCTTACTGTTTCCCTGCTAATCCAGAACTCCTTTATCCCGGTGCTCCAAAATTATCGCTGCATACCATAGAGCCTCATCGTGAATATACGATAGGGGATATCTCCTACATGCCAATTAGGGTAATGCATGATAAAATGCCTATTTTGGGCTATCGTTTCGGAAAGTTTGCCTATATCACGGATATGAAGTCGATGGATGATGAAGAATATACTTATCTGGATGGGGTAGAGGTACTGGTAATCAATGCGTTGCGTTTTGAGAAGCCTCATCACAGTCATCAGCTGGTAGATGATGCCATCCGTGTGGCAAGGCGCATAGGAGCCAGACAGGTTTATCTTACTCATGTAACTCACCAGATTGGCTTATACGAAAAAGCCAACAGGCGACTGCCTGCTGGCTTCAAGTTTGCTTATGATACTCAAGTGATAGAAATCCATTAAAGCATACCCTTGGAACTTGGCAGTTCGAAGTGGTAGATGTCTCGCTTCACTGCCATTTTCAGTGAGCGGGCCAGCGCTTTGAAGATTCCTTCTATCTTATGGTGTTCATTTTCACCCTCTGCCTTGATGTTGAGATTCATCTTGGCTGCATCGCTTAAGCTTTTGAAGAAATGCTTAAACATCTCTGTAGGCATTTCGCCTACTTTCTCTCTATGAAATTCTGCATCCCATATCAGCCATGGGCGACCTCCGAAATCCAATGCTACCTGGCACAGGCAGTCGTCCATTGGCAGGCAATAGCCATATCTTTCAATTCCTCTTTTATCACCTAATGCCTGAAGGAGACATTCACCGAGGGCTATACCTGTATCTTCGATGGTATGATGCTCATCTACTTCGAGATCTCCCTTGGTATGTATGGTGAGATCCATCATGCCATGCTTGCCTATTTGCTCCAGCATGTGGTCGAAGAAGCCCAATCCTGTTGATATATCACATTTGCCCGAACCATCGAGATTTACCTTGATATAGATGTCTGTTTCCTTGGTGGTGCGCTTCACCTCTGCGATACGGTCACCTGCAAAGAGAATTTCTGCTATCTTGTCCCAATCCATTCCGTCTTTGCCGAGGATGAGGCTCTTGCAACCGAGATTTTCTGCTAATTGTGCATCTGTCTCTCTGTCTCCGATTACATAACTGTTGGCCAGATCATACTCAGGATTATTCATGTATTCTTGCAGCATTCCCGTACCCGGCTTTCTCATAGGTGAATGATCTTCCGGAAAATGTCGGTCGATATGCTGTTTTTCAAAATGGATACCTTCGCTTTCCAAACTCTGGATGATAAAATTGTGAACAGGCCAGAAAGTTTCTTCAGGAAAACTGTCAGTGCCTAAACCATCCTGATTGCTCACCATGATTAACTTGAAATCTGTATGTTGTGCTATGAAAGAGAGATTTCTGAACACGCCCTTAGTAAAGACGAGCTTTGCAAAGCTGTCTATCTGTTCATCCTCTGGTTCTTGAATCAAGGTTCCATCGCGGTCGATGAAAAGCAATTTTGTCTTTTTCATTGAATTCTGTATTATTATGTTGATACTATTTTATGATGCTTTAAAGTGAAAGCAGCTTCATTGGTAGATGAAAGCCTTTTCTTTGGCAAGTGAAAGCAGTTTCATTGGAAGATGAAAGTAGCTTCATTGATTAGTGAAAGAGCCTTCATTTGTATTTTGCAGTTCTTTTTTCTTTTTCTCCAGACTGGTATTTGAACCATAGAGATAGGCATAGGAAATGCCTAACCAACTTGCAACGTATGTCAGGACAAATATCGTGATACTCAAGACAATCAAAAGTAATGGAGTGAAATAAGCAGGGACTCCAAGCGGGTCGCCACCTAAAGCTCCCATTTGAGATGACATCTGTGCCCAACTCATGATGAAGGTTGGTATCAGTACGATACAGGAAATGATGCAGATTATGATCGTTCCCAAGAAACCCATCAGGAAAATGCTGCCCAGGTGTTTGACTCCCTCTTTGTAAGTGCTCCAAGGTTTCAGCTTTTCTTCTTTTTGCTTGAGCATAACATGGGGGATGATATGGGCAAATGGTAAAGCCAAGAGCGCAACGATAACCAATAAGATTACTGCGACAATGCCCGTTACTGCGTAAGTCAGAGTTAAAGTGGAATTTGCTGCCATAGCCTTGGTTGCCATGGCTTGGTAAATAGCAGACGTGCCTCCATATCCGAAACCGATGGCAAAACCACCTATTATTTCGAATATAATATATACGATGGTGAATTTCAGCAAATTCTTCCAGAATGATGTCTTGGTAAGCCATGTCCAGATAGCAGCACTACTGAGACAGAATGCAAACCATGTCATTGCATAAATGATGGTTTGCAGAAGGTATGACGTGATGGGATTTTCTACTCCCCAATCATGCAATCCCTTATTGGGCATTCTGAAATATACGGTAATTGCCATCAGAATAGCATAGATGAGTGTAGCCCACCATGTCTTCTTGATGAGTGAAGTAAAATGGCTTCCGGTGTAATCGTAAGCAGCTTTCATACAGGATGTTATGCTGCGGTTCTTGAATAAAACTTTAGTATCCATGATCTTCTTCGTTTATGAATGTTTCCTCCTTTTAAAAACGTTTTCTTTCTTTATGAGAAGGATATGTCTTGCCTTCTGAATTCTGCACAAGTAATAGCGGTGGCTATCGCCACATTGAGACTGTCTGCAGTGGCTCTTCCTTCCGGGAAGTTGGGAATTAACAAGCGATGGTTGACGAGCTTTGTCAATGCAGGAGAGATACCTTTGCCCTCATTTCCCATGATGATAAAACCGCGGTTCTCTAACTTTTGCTGGTAGATGTTCTCGCCATCCAACAGAGTACCATAAATCGGTGTCTCCTGAGAAAGTGACTCCATCAAAGCCTGCAGGTTTCCATATTCCACTTTTACGCGGGCTATACTACCCATGGTAGCTTGTACTACTTTGGGATTATAGACATCTGCTGTGTCCAGACTGCAGTATATATGTTCGATGCCAAACCAGTCTGCGATTCGTATGATTGTTCCCAGATTTCCCGGGTCTTGGACTCCATCCAGTGCAAGATTGAGGATCGATGTATCTACTTCGGAAAAGCCTGTAGTAGATGTAGGGTGTTCCCTGCCGACCTGTTTGAAAACAGCAAGAACCTGTTGGGGGTGCTGTAAGAAACTCACTTTTTTGAGTTCTTCATCAGTTACTTCAATCACTTCTGTTGAGGCTCCAAAGTGTTTTCCTTTCAGCCATTCTTCTGTAGCAACAAGGATTTCTGCAGGCTGGAGTTCCAGGAGGTCTTCCACCACCTTATGTCCTTCGGCTACAAACACACCTTCTTTATTTCGGTTCTTTTTTAGCTCGAGTGAGTGAATATATTTAATTTTATTCTTGCTAATCATATATGTTATTTTCTATTCTTGTTATGAATCTTGTAATCCCTTTACTATAGGACTTATTTTTGGCAAAGTTACATTAAAAATAGGACATGGCAAAATATTCCTCCTGTTAAAGCCTTAATTTGTTTGAATTTTTATATTTTTTTTTCGTTGGCTCGATTTTTTGTCGTAACTTTGCAGCAATGAAGAGATATAGTTATATTCCGTTTTCAATCCTTTTGTTGACTACAGCTTGCTCTACTGGCAAGTATGTACAAGAGGGTGAGTATATATTAGATAAGGTGGCGGTTGTGTCAGATCAGTCTGATTATAATGCTTCCCCTCTATCTCAGTATGTACGTCAGAAAGAGAAGCCCAAGTTGTTTTCGCTTTTCAGAAATCCTTTCAGTCGCAAGCCTGTCATTTATGATACCTTGCAGGCTCGTCTGTCCTGTCAGGATCTGATGACAGCCATGCAGAATGAAGGATATATGAATGCGGGTGTTTCTCTTTATACTGAGACAAAAGGGAAAAAACTGAAGGCTACCTATCTCCTTCATCCTGGTCAGCCTTTTCTGATAGGAAAGGTAAATTATGACATCCAGGATGAAGGTATCCTGCAGTTGTTGCATCTCGACCAGCCTGATAATCAGCAGATCAAGCCAGGAATGCGTTTTACTGTCGAAACTTTGGATAATGAGCGAAAACGTATTGCCGGTTTATTATCAGATAATGGATACTTCCGTTTCAATAAGGATTTTATTCACTTTGCGGCTGATACAATCATGGGGCGCAAGGATATAGCTCTGACGCTTCAGTTGAGAAAGTACAAGCCAAATAACAATTCTCCAGAAGTTGATCATACTCGTTATCTGATACGTGATGTACTTTTCCAAAGTAATGATAGTGATCGAATCCATCTTCGCAAACAGGTTCTTCTCAATGCGACAGCTATCAAAGAGGGGCGACCTTATGATGCTTCTGCCTTGCAGCGGACATACAATAATTTCGCCCGTCTCCAAGCTGTAAAATATACGAATATTAAATTTGCGGAAGTGCCAGATACCAATTTGCTGGATTGTCATATCCAGATAAGTACCAATAAGCCTTCTACTATCTCTTTCCAGCCGGAAGGTACTAATACTGCTGGTGACTTGGGTGCTGCAGCATCCATTACCTATACCAATCGTAATCTCTTTCATGGGAGTGAGCAATTGAGTATAGAATTCCGTGGTGCTTATGAGGCAATTACCGGTTTGGAAGGTTATCAGGATCAGAACTATACGGAGTTTTCTGTAGAAACAAAATTGGTTTTCCCTCGTTTCCTTGCTCCATTCCTTTCCAAGAGTTTCAGGCGCAGACAGACGGCAAGTTCTGAATGGGCTGTAAGTTGGGATTTCCAGAATCGACCAGAATTTCATCGCAGAGTATTCTCTTCTGCATGGCGTTATCGCTGGAGTGAACCGAAGCATCATCTGAATTACCGCTTTGATTTGTTGGATCTCAATTATGTGTATATGCCTTGGATCTCTTCTACGTTCAAGCGTGATTATCTGGATAATGCGGAAAACAGGAATGCTATCCTGCGTTATAACTACGAGGATATCTTTATCATGAAGACTGGTTTTACTGTCAGTTATACGGATGGCGTAGATGCAGTCAGGGCTAATTTTGAGTCGGCTGGTAATCTGCTGAATGGTGTCTCTAAAGGATTTGGATTTAAAACCAATTCTCAGGGACAACACACTTTGTTTAATATCGCTTATGCGCAGTATGTGAAGTTTGATTTTGATTATACTCATCTGTTCCAGTTTGATAAGCGTAATGCCTTGGCTCTTCATGCTGGTCTGGGAGTTGCTTATCCTTATGGTAATAGCACGGTGCTGCCTTTTGAGAAGCGATATTTCTCAGGTGGTGCCAATTCCGTAAGAGGTTGGAGCGTAAGAGAATTAGGTCCGGGTAAGTTTAAGGGTACTGATGGCCGTATCGATTTTATCAATCAGACGGGTGATGTCAAACTCGACTTAAATGCTGAGTATCGCTCTTCTTTATTCTGGAAATTGCAGGGTGCGCTCTTCATAGATGCAGGTAATATCTGGACGCTCCGCAATTATGCAGAACAGCCAGGTGGCCAATTCAAGTTTACTGAATTCTATAAGCAGATAGCCGCTTCGTACGGTATGGGTCTGAGATTGAACTTTGATTATTTCATCTTGCGATTTGATGTAGGTATGAAAGCTATCAATCCTGCTTATGAATCAGAAAAGGAACATTGGTCTATCATCCATCCAAAGTTGAGCCGTGATTTCGATTTTCACTTTGCAGTAGGTTTGCCTTTCTAAAAAAGGAAGGGCAAACCTATTTTTGTAAGGTAGGTAACTGCTTGAGTTCTACTTTCCATTTGCCATTATGAATAGTCATAGGTAATGTGAACTTCGACTGTTTGATGAGGCGGGCTTCTTTACCGATTGTATCCATTTGGAGGAAATTGGTTATTTCCAGATTGACGGTAGCTGTTACTTCATCTTCATTGAAGTCTATGTCTCCAATTTCAATTTGAGCATCTTCGTTTTTTGCTTTCAGTAGCTCTATGTCAGCTTGGTGTACGTTGCTTGCAGCGTAGCGTAACCAAACCTTTGATTCGGGCGTGCAAAACCTGGCTGCTTTTTCAAAATGCCAATTATAATAGTAGGTAGCGAAGGAATCAATGTCTGCTTTCAGTTGTTCTTCGCTTCCTTTATGTGGCTGGCAACTCATGAGTGACAAAAAACCGAATAAACTTCCGCATACCATGGTGGGAAGTATGGGATATAAGTGTTTTTTTATGTATGTAATTACATTTCTTGCCATAAAACTGATGTTTAAATCTTATTAATTTGCTAAAAATTGCTACAAAGGTACTAAAAAACTTTGTAATATGAGTTTTTTTTGCTAATTTTGCATGAAAATATAATTTAAAATGCTGAGATTTATTTCCTTCGGCAGTGGAAGTAGTGGTAATTGCTACTATCTTTACACTGAGACGGATTCTATATTGATAGATGTAGGTGTCGGATTGAGAAGCTTAAAAAAGCATTTTCATAATTATGGCATGCAGTTTGAGGATATTCATCATATCCTTATCACTCATGATCATGCAGACCATGTTAAGTCTGTGGGAAGTTTGAGTAATGATTTTCATCTACCGGTATATACAACCCGTAAAGTTCACATGGGGATAGAGAGGAATTATTGTGTTCGCAAGAAGATCGTTCCGCAAAATGTCCATGTTATAGAAAAAGGGATTCCTTTTACTCTGGGAGAGTTTAAGGTTACACCATTTGGAGTTCCTCATGATAGTACCGATAATGTGGGCTATTTTGTGGAACAGGGTGGTGTATGCTTCTGTCTGCTTACTGATGTCGGACATATTACAGAAGAAATGCACGAATTCATAGGTCGTGCTAATTATCTGGTAATAGAAGCAAACCATAGTGTTGAAATGTTGTTGCAGGGTAATTATCCTCAATATTTGAAAGATCGTATTCTGGGTCCTAACGGACATCTGAGTAATGATGCTTGTGGAAAGGCACTTGCTGAATATGCAACTTCTAATCTCCGACATGTTTGGCTCTGTCATCTTAGTGAAGAAAACAATCATCCGGAATTGGCACGAAAGACTGTTGAACAAGTTTTGAGAAGTTATGGCATCGTGGCAGGAAAGGATTTCGGTTTGGAAGTGCTGAAACGTAAAACTCCGAGTGAAATCTATAAGTTATTATAATATGTATGCAGAAGGGGGTGTATTAAGCTGTTAATTTTGCTTGATACACCCCCTTTGTTAGAATTATCTGTTGTTGCATGACCTGCAAACAAGAATCTATTTCTTTTCTTCTTTCTGTTTGTTTAGCTTTTTGATGACAGAGTAAGCATCATAAAGACCTAATTCTCCAGCTTTAGACAAATCTTGGATGGCAGTAGCCTTATTGCCTGTTTTTGAACGTGCTATACCTCTATTATAATATGCTTCTGCAAGTTTGTTATCTATTTTGATAGCCATTGTATAATCATCAATGGCCTTAGATAATTCCTTGCGGTTAGCATGCAGATTTCCTCTATTATAATAAATGTATGCATTATTGTTCTTGCTCAGACGGATTGCATCACTGAAATCTGCTTCTGCAGAATGGATGTTGATGATAGGCTGTCCTTCTGAAACATTGAATTCGTCCATTTCTGTCTGACAAACGGCTCTTTGCCAATATGCTAATGCGTTGGTGTCGTCCAACTTGATGTATTCTGTGAAATCACTGATGGCTGCCTCAAAGTCACGCAATACGGCATTGGCAACAGCCCTGTGAATCAGAAGTTCCTTCTTTCTTTCGTCATCTTTTGCTACGCTTAATTCTGCCGATAGTTTATCAATCAGCGAGAATATTTTCATAGAGCCGTTCTCGTCCAGTTGTTCCTTGTTGCAAACGATGTAGAGCTTTGTGTCCTTGTTTTGTTTGTTCTGGATATTGAGTTGCTCTACGTCCCTGTCGAATGCCTGTACACCCGTAATATTTTGTGTACTTGGGAAATAACTGATTCTGTACATTGGGAGATAAGCAGTCTCCACCAATCTGTTTTGAATGCGTCCGCGATACTCACTCTTGTATTCGTGCTCGTATTTTGGTTCGTCTTCTACTACAAGGCTTGCAAACTTATTCGGATCAATTTCTGAGCGTTTACGTATTTCTTTCTTGGTCTTGGAGCTCCATCTCGGTTGTATTCCCAGATGTTTGTTCATTTGTGCTTTGAATATGCGGAATTCGTCAAGCTCCGCCTTGTTTGTCATGCCAAGTCGTCTGTAACAGTTGGCACGATAGGAGAGCCCTGTCCAGAAATTAGGAAATTGATTGATTACCGTTGTAAAGTCACGGATGGCTGCACGGAGATTTCCTGTTTTCTCATGCAGGAGCGCACGGTTGAAAATCGCCATGAAATTTTGTGGCTCCATCTTGATGACGAAGTCAAAGTCGGAGATAGCTCTGTTATCGTCTCCCAGTTGTACACGCATTAGACCACGGTTGTAGTGTGCGAGAAAATTATTCGGATCCAAATCCAGTGCATTATCATAATCGCTCATAGCTCCTCTTAGATTATTGAGGTTGATACGAGCCAAGGCCCTATTGATATAGTTGTTTACATTGTTTGGCTTGAAATGAAAAGACTTGGTGAGAGCCTCATCGGCAATGCTCCATTCTTTTCTTGCGAGAGCCATGTAGGCACGTGTGGTCCATGTATCTCCATCGTATGGATTGAGTTCAAGACTTTTATCCAGCCATTTTTCGGCACTTATGGTATCTTTTTTCTGGAGATACACTTCTGCCTTGAGGGAATATGCATTGGAAAAGTCATGCCACTGCTTGATGATAGAATCAAGTTGTACCAGAGCAGGATCGTATTTCTTGTCCTGCATCAGACAGAGGGCACGATTGAACCAATAGTTGCGATTTCTGGGTTCAATCTTGATGGCAGAATTGTAATCCTGGATAGCCTCATCATATTTGCTCTGTCTGATACGGCAAATAGCACGTAGGTCATAGATATCATTGATATATGGGTTGAGATGCAATGCTTCTGTAGCATCGCTCTCAGCACCCGTATAGTCATCGAGGCTGAATTTAGCCACGCTGCGATAATACCATGGTTCATAGAGATATGGCTTGGCGCCGATTGCCAAATTAAAGTATTTGATAGACAAAACATAGTCTTCGTAATACAGAGCACTTCTGCCTGCAGTAATGAGGCGATCTACTCGATATTGCGCAGCAACCGGTGCTATAGACAATGCAAGGAAAGCTATAGCCAAGAATCTCTTTTTGTTCATACTGAATGTATAAATAGAACTAAAACCTATTGAAAATGCTTTTTCGCTGATTAGCGACGAATTTTAGTGCGATAAGCACAGCGGAATTTGCCCTTGATGATGTTTTTAAGTTTACCGGCAATCATGTTTTTGCGTAGAGGTGAAATGCGATCTACAAACATGGTGCCCTCCAGGTGGTCAAATTCATGCTGCATAACTCTTGCCAGATAACCTTCCACCCATTCGTCGTGCTCCTGATACTCTTCATCAAGATATTTCACATGGATACGGGTAGGGCGGGTAACTTTTTCTGAGATGCCAGGGATAGACAGGCAGCCTTCTTCCAAAGACTCTGTCTTGCTTTCCTCGTCGCGCTCGATGATGTGAGCATTGATAAATGCTTTTCTGAAACCTTTGTACTCAGGGAAATCCTCGCTAAGTACATCCAAATCGATAACTACAACACGGATGTCGAGACCAATCTGAGGGGCAGCAAGACCTACTCCGTTGCTTGCGTCAAGAGTTTCATACATGTTGGAAATCAGCTGTTTCAGCTCCGGATAATCCGGAGTAATATCTTCAGCCACTTTTCTTAATACAGGCTGACCATATATATAAATAGGTAAAATCATTTTCTGGATTGCAAAAAATCTTGTAAAATAATGGTGGCGCTAATCTCGTCCACCAGTCCTTTGTTTTCTTTTCTTACTTTCTTCTTAACTCCGCCGTCTATCATTGCTCGATGGGCGAGTACAGAAGTGAATCTTTCATCATAGTACTCAATGGGAATCTCCGGGTGAGCCTTTCGCCATCTGTTGAAGAAATTCTCCACACGCGCCAGATTTTCACTGGGTTGTCCGTTGGGCTGCATCGGCTTGCCGATGACAATACGCTCCACCTGTTCTTTTTGTATATAGCCTTCGATGAAGGCAAATAGTTCAGATGTAGCAACAGTGGCCAACCCACCTGCGATAATCTGCAATGGGTCGGTCACTGCCAGTCCGGTACGTTTCTTACCGTAATCTATGGATAAGATGCGCATTATTTCTTAAAGAGCAACCAAGCGTCTGGGTACTTGCTGGCACGGAGCTCGTTACGGCTCTTTACGGCACCAGCTTTATCTACGAATGTGGAAGCAACCACACGATACATATTGCGCTCACTGTTGAATACGATTTGTGCGTCATAGCCAGAGCTCTTCAAGGTGTTGTAGAGACCCTCTGCGTTAGCCTTCAAAGAGAAAGAACCTACAACTACACTGAAATTCTGGAGACCAGAACCTGCAACGAGTGATACATTCTCCTGACGTACTGATGCATTATCTACTTCTGTATTTGTTGATTCGCTAGGAGTAGTTGTCTCCAATGGAGTAACAACTGGTTCTGTTGTTGCAGGCTGCTGTACTTCCTGAGCCTGTGCTTTCTCGTATGCTTTCTTATACATGCTTTCTTTAGACTTACAACTTGCAAGTGCCAAAACAATGCACAAGCCTAAGCTCAAAACTGATAATTTCTTCATAACTTAATGTTTTTATTGTTTAACTTATTTGATTTCTTTGTTGTTGAGTAGTGATATAATCACCAACAGTTGACAATTTGTGTCGCTTTCGTTCTGCGAAAATACAAATAATATTGCAAATACAACAAGAAACCTCGCATAAAGTTTGTTAAAACATGGGTAATACAACACCTTTAAATAAAAATTAAGGAAAAAATCATTGTTTATTGAATTTTATTTAGTACATTTGCAACATAAAGAAGTCATCGGACCATCTTTTAAGGTTAGCCCGTTGATCTCTTGATAACATGTTTAACAATAAAAACTTAGTAATTATGAAAGCATTAGGTTACATTGGAGCTTTCCTCGGCGGTGCAATCGCTGGTTCAGCTTTAGGTTTGATTTTTGCTCCTGAGAAGGGTGAGGATACACGTAGCAAGATTGCTGATGCAGTTGACAATTTCTGCAGCAAGCATAACATCAAACTCAGCAAAAAGGATGTTGATGATTTGGTAGATGACATCAAGGACGCTGCTCCTGAGGTATAATTTATCATGTCTTTTTGAGGACGATAATTTATCATGATGTTTTCTAACGATAAAAATGTAGAAACTATTGGGCAACTTGTTGAAGTGCTCAAACACTATATCGGGCTTCAGACGGAATACGTGAAGCTCGATGTAGTGGATAAAGTAGTACGCTTGCTGACTGCCATAACTGTTACCGTAGTGTTAGTCGGCTTGCTCATGATTGCCCTTATTTATTTGTCTTTTGCCTTGGCTTATGGCTTGGGTGAACTTATTGGAAATGTTTGGGGATTCTGCATCGTTGCGGCTATATACCTATTTATATTAGTGGTATTCATTATATTCCGCCATCAATGGATAGAACGTCCTTTGGTGAAATTCCTTGCAGGTATTTTTATGCAAAAATAATGATAAGATGATGAATCAAGATAATTCTAATCCGACGCAATATAGTTCATTGACAGAAATCCGTTTGCGAAAAGAATTGTTGCAAAAGGATATCGAGGCTGATGATGCAAGAATCAAGGCTTTGTGGAAATCATTATTTTCAAAGCCTGATGCTTTATCCAAGAACGCAAGCCCAAGCAAAAGGATGCAGAGTCTGTTTTCCATCGGTGTTAGTGCATTCGATGGGGCTTTGTTGGCTTGGAAACTCTATAGAAAATTCAAGAAAACATAAAAAAAGGGTCACCGCTGTGACCCATTCCTTGTTAACCTTAAATCTAATACTATGAAAAACACACGTACAAAAATAGTTATTATATCCGAAATAGCAATGGATTTTTATGAAAATCCGTTTATTTATAACCTACTTTAACACTTGTGTGCTTGTACTTAAATAAAATTAAGGCTAAATACCGATACTATAAGCATCAAGCATTTAGCCTTTATCTTGTTGAATTTATGCCGAAAAATTATATGATAACTTCAGCTAATCTTTGTCTTACGTTTAGATTCTTATTACCTGTTTTACTCCCTTTACTGCACTCAGTTTCTTGATGAGTGTTTCGGTCTTTGTAGCATCATCTATCATGACGGTTACATTACCAGAGAAGAGTCCATCCTTGGATGAGATGTTGATACCACGCATCACGAGTTTATCTTCTTTAGAAATGATATTGGTAATGTTGCTGACAATACCTATGTCATCATTTCCGATAATTCGCAGAGTAATGGCATATTTGGAAGTACCTTTTCCGCTCCAGCGGGCTCTTACGATGCGGTAACCGAAACGTCTGCGCAATTCGCGGGCATTTGGACAGTCGGTACGGTGAATCTTGATACCCTTGTTGATGGTTACGAAACCAAAAATCGGATCACCATAGATAGGGTGACAACAATGAGCAAGTTCGAAATCTATACCTTTGAGATTTTCGTCTATAGTAAGCACGTCGTCGCTTTGTTTCACCAGTTCCTCTGTTGGATTTTCGTATTCGAAGTTGGCTGCGCTTTCAGCAGGTCTGGTAGCGTTGGACAAGTTGAGATCGTGGTCACGTTCTGCCACGTATCTGTCGATAACACTATTGACATCCAGTTTTTCTTCTGCTATATCTTTATAGAAATCCGAGTTCTCTTTGTAGCCCATCTTCTTGATGATACGCGCCATCGTACTCTCATCAATATCGATTTTGCGGTTTTTGAATCGTCGCTCGATGAGTTCCTTGGCAAGGAGACCATCCTTCTTCTGGGTTTCCTTGAGGGCGAGTCTGATTTTTGCTTTTGCCTTCGAGGTCTGTACGATATTCAACCATTCTTGTCTTGGCTTTTGATTACTCTGGGTGAGAATCTCAATCTGGTCGCCGGAATGGAGCTCTTGTCTGAAGCTTACGGCCCTTCCGTTGATTTTACCTCCCACGCAGTTGTTGCCAATACGCGAGTGGATATAGTAGGCGAAATCAAGCACTGTGGCACCTTTCGGGAAGTTGAGCAGATCACCCTTCGGGGTAAATACATACACCTCATCTTCCTTCAGATCTGTGGTGAATTGGTCCATCAATTGCAGATCGTCATTGTTCTCCAGCGCACTTCGGATATTGGCAAGCCATTCGTCAATGCCGCCTTCTCCCTGTCTGATACCTTTATAGCGCCAGTGGGCAGCCAGGCCATGCTCGGCGATATCGTCCATACGTTCTGTTCTGATTTGTACTTCCACCCATTTCTTTTCCGGACCCAGTACGGTGGTGTGCAAACTTTCATATCCATTACTCTTAGGTACGGATAACCAGTCGCGCATACGCTTCGGATTAGGCTGATACATGTCCGTGATGATGGCGAACACTTGCCAGCATTGTTTGTATTCCATTTCACGAGGCACATCAAGGATGATTCTGATGGCAAACAGGTCATATACACCTTCAAATCCGCATCCCTGCTTTTTCATTTTCTGCCAGATGGAATGGATGCTCTTTGTTCGTCCCTTCATGTGATATTTCAGTCCAGCTTCATTCAACTTTTCCTGAATAGGTTTGATAAAACGAGCGATATAAGCATCTCGGGATGCTTTTGTGGCATTCAATTTCTCCTTTATTAAATAATAGGCATCATGCTCCAGATACTTCAGACTGAGATCTTCCAGTTCGCTCTTCAGTTTATAGAGACCCAATTTGTGGGCGAGTGGGGCATAGAGGTAACTGGCTTCCTCGCTGACTTCCTTTTTAGCCTCTTCCTGCTTCGTGTCTCTTATCTGTCGCATCACATTCACGCGGTCTGCTATCATGATGAGGATCACACGCATGTCTTCAGAAAACGAGATGAGCAGATTTCTGAAATTCTCGCTTTCTATGATAGGATTTCGTTTGTACAGATCGTGAATGCGGAGCAGACCGCCGATGATGTGCTCCACGTTGTCACCATATTTGCGTTTGATGTCTGCTAAGGTTTGGTATCCGTCGATGACGCTGGTCTGCATCAGTATGGAAATGACACCATCTCGTTTCAGACCAATTTCGTTGACAGCTATTTCTGCAGTCTGGAGTGCATGCAAAATAGGATTCAGTCCAAACACGTCACGTCGTATTTGGTGATTTTCGAAAGCATGGTGGATATCCTCACGCAAATTGGTTTCATCTTCCTGCGTGAAAGTCTCTCCGATGGCATTTCTCAATCTTTCGAGGATGAGCAGGGTTTGCTCCTTCTCTTCGGGTGTAAATGTAAAAACTTCGTTCATTTTTATCCCTCCTTGTTAATATTTTGCTGCAAAGGTACAAAAAATCGCGCAAATATTTCGCTTTTTCAAAAAAAGTTACTATATTTGTGGCATAATCGCATAAAATAACATAAATGTGGTATTATGAATCAGCAAGATCTAAATCAAATCAAGGCTCGTGGCATTAGCGAGCAACAAATTGAACATCAGTTGGAGCAGATCAAGAATGGTTTTCCTTTCTTGAAGCTTGAGGCTGCTGCCGCTATCGGCAAGGGTATCATGGCTCCTACAGATGATGAAGTGAAAAATTATGAGCAGGCTTGGAATGAGTACAAGGCTGAGGGGCACAAAATCGTGAAGTTTGTACCTGCATCCGGTGCAGCCAGTCGTATGTTCAAAAACATGTTTGCTTTCTTGAGCGCTCCTTATGATGTACCTACTACAGACTTTGAGAAGCATTTCTTCGAGAACATCAAGAAGTTTGCTTTCCGTGAGGCTCTCTGTGAGAAATGTCGTGAGAATGAAGGCAAGGGCATCAAGAAACTGATGGGTGAAGGTAACTACAAGGCTGTGGTGGCTAACCTTTTGGAAGCAAAGGGACTCAACTACGGTCAGTTACCTAAGGGCTTATTGCTTTTCCATGAGTATTCTGCGGATGAGGTGCGCACTCCTATGGAGGAACACCTGGTAGAGGCTGCTCTCTATGCAAGTAGCAATGGTGAGGCTAACGTACACTTTACTGTTTCTCATGACCATTTGAAACTTTTCAAGCAGAAGGTGGCAGAGAAGGCTGATTTCTATGCAGAGAAGTTTGGTGTGAAGTACAACATCTCTTTCTCAGAGCAGAAACCAAGCACCGATACGATTGCTGCTAATCCTGATAACACGCCTTTCCGCAATGAGGATGGCAGCTTGCTGTTCCGTCCAGGAGGACATGGCGCTCTGATCCAGAATCTGAATGAAATTGATGCCGACGTTGTCTTTGTGAAGAACATTGATAATGTAGTGCCAGATCGCTTGAAGGCTGACACAGTAACCTATAAACAGGTTATTGCTGGTATTCTGGTTACGCTTCAGAAGAGGGCTTTCAAATACTTGAATTTGCTTGACTCTGGCCTTTATAATCATGAAAAATTGGAGGAGATTATCCGCTTCGTTCAGCGTGATCTCTGTTGTCGCCGTGCAGATATCAAGGAATTGGAGGATGCCGAACTGGTTATTTATTTGCGTAAGAAATTGAACCGCCCTATGCGTGTCTGCGGCGTAGTCAAGAACGTTGGTGAGCCTGGTGGCGGTCCTTTCCTTACTTATAATAATGATGGTACTGTAAGTTTGCAGATTCTTGAGAGTTCTCAGATTGATACAAACAATGAGGAATACATGAAGATGTTTACTCAGGGTACTCACTTCAATCCGGTAGATCTCGTTTGTGCTACAAAGAACTATAAGGGCGAACCATTCAATCTGCCTGATTATGTGGATTCTACTACTGGATTTATTTCAAGCAAGAGTAAGAATGGTAAGGACTTGAAGGCATTGGAGTTGCCTGGTCTGTGGAATGGTGCGATGAGCGATTGGAACACCGTCTTTGTAGAAGTTCCTCTGAGCACTTTCAATCCAGTAAAGACCGTCAACGACTTGTTGCGTGATCAGCATCAGGCTGTCATTGGCGGTGTAAAGCACGAAGGTGGTTGCTGCTGCAAGCACTAATTTGATAGCGCCTATTTATCCTGCACTTACTATTGATTCGTGCTTATATATAATAAGGTGTAGGAAGAAATAGAATACGGCGTAAGAAGACCTCTATAGGTTAATATTGGAAAAAAGTAAAGAAACATAGCAGAGATTCAAAAGTTTTTTGTACCTTTGCAGACTGAAAGCAGCGCTCCGGTCTGTCGCTGGCATTCCTTCATGGGAATGCGGGAGGAAAGTCCGGGCAGCATAGGGCATCCCACTTCCGAAAATAGAAGCTATTGGTGACAGTAGGTGTCGGCAGAAGAAAATAACCGCTTTTACTATCTTGCTCTTTGAGTGGAGTGGTGAGAGTAAGGGTGAGAAGGTGGTGTAAGAGACCACCAGCTGGCGGGTGATCGTCAGGCTGTGTCATCTGGGAGCTGTAAGCTCATGTAAACCGCAGTTTGAGGGCGGCTCGTCCGAAGTCTTCGGACTACTGTGGAGGGTAGAGTGCTTGAACCTAAGGGTGACTTTAGGGCTAGATAAATGGCAGACTCTGTTCTTACTTCTTGTAGGATACAGACAGAACTCGGCTTATAGGGGCACTGCTTTCTTTTTTTACAGAAAAAGAATGAAGGCGAAGGTTTCTCGTGATAAGATACCTTTGCTTTTTTCTTTTGTAATTGTTGTGGTGATTTTTTTGCAGGAATATTCAATATTTAATATAATAAGAAAATGAACTTAAAAGATCCAGAGAAGGAGTTTTTTGATGACTTCGAACATAAGGTGACAGACAAGATAAAGAAGTATGGCGACCGTCCAAACTTCCCAAAGTTGGAGGATTATGGTATCGAGCGGATGGAGTTGGAGGATTACCTCTTCGACAAGCAAGCCATCATGGATATGGGTGGTACTCCTCGCCACAAGATGACTGTTGGAGGTATTATTACTTTGATTCCAATCATCATCTTATCTGCAATGCCAGATAGTGCCTACGTTTATGGCAAGACCTGGACGTCCGTCTTGGCGATTGTCATTGGTTTGATGCTGACCCTCTGTTTTTATGCGGTTCTGAAAGCTATCATCCAAATGAGATTGAGCAAGCATAGAGATTCCAAGTTTGAGACTTACATAAAGGCAGTGCTCTTCTATCAACCTACAGAATAAAATAGGCTGAACCCATTTTTATTGTGGTGTTCAGTATCATATTAGTGGTGCAGATTTCCTGCTAAACAGAGGCATTTGGATGGTAGGTTTTAATGATGCGCTTTATTAGGTTTTAATGATGCGCTTCGTTAGGTGCTAATGATGCGCTTCGTTAGGTTTTAATGATGCGCTTCGTTAGAGGTTAATGAAGCGCTTCGTTAAGTTGCGCTCTTTTTAAAGCAAATTTTTTACGCATAAAAAAAAGAAAGTAGGTCAAAAACGGCCTACTTTCTTTGAGTAATATCTTAAAGTTGATATGATTATACGATACCCTGAGCCATCATAGCCTTAGCTACCTTCAAGAAACCTGCTACGTTAGCACCCTTTACATAGTTAACGTAACCGTCAGCCTCTGTACCATACTTCACACAGTTAGCGTGAATGTCGTTCATGATGTCGTGGAGCTTAGCGTCAACTTCCTCACGAGACCACTTCAAACGCTCTGAGTTCTGGCTCATCTCGAGACCTGATACAGCAACACCACCTGCGTTGGCAGCCTTACCTGGAGCGTAGAGAATCTTAGCATCCTGGAATACCTTGATAGCCTCTGGAGTAGATGGCATGTTAGCACCCTCGCTGACAGCAATCACACCATTAGCGATGAGAGCCTTAGCAGCTTCCTCGTTGATCTCATTCTGAGTAGCTGATGGGAGAGCGATGTCTGCCTTCTCAAACCAAGGCTTTGCACCCTCTACATACTTCACGCCATATTTCTCAGCATACTCCTTGATACGACCGCGCTCTACGTTCTTGAGTTCCATGATGTAGTCGAGCTTCTCGCGATCGATACCATCTGGATCGTAGATGTAACCGTCAGAGTCAGAACATGTCACTGGCTTAGCACCCAACTCGATCAACTTCTCCATTGTATATTGAGCAACGTTACCAGAACCAGATACCAAAACAGTCTTGCCCTTGAGGTCGATGTTCTTTGTAGCGAGCATGTTGCAGAGGAAGTAAACGTTACCGTAACCTGTAGCCTCAGGACGGATACGAGAACCACCGAACTCCTGACCCTTACCAGTCAAGACACCCTGGAACTGGTGAGTCAACTTCTTGTACATACCGAAGAGGTAACCTACCTCACGGCCACCAACACCGATATCACCTGCTGGAACGTCCTCGTCTGGACCCATGTGACGGTAAAGCTCAGTCATGAAAGCCTGGCAGAAACGCATCACTTCGTTGTTGCTCTTACCACGTGGAGAGAAGTCAGAACCACCCTTAGCACCACCCATTGGGAGAGTAGTCAAAGAGTTCTTGAATGTCTGCTCAAAAGCCAAGAACTTCAAGATGCTCAAGTTTACAGACTTGTGATAGCGAATACCTCCCTTGTATGGACCAATCACGTTGTTGTGCTGGATACGGTAACCCATGTTAGTCTGAACGTTACCCTTATCATCTACCCATGATACACGGAATTCGATGACACGGTCTGGAATGCAAAGACGCTCGATGAGGTTTGCTTTCTCAAACTCAGGGTGCTTGTTGTACTCTTCCTCGATGGTACCAAGTACCTGACTAACTGCCTGAATGTATTCAGGCTCATTAGGGAATCTTCTCTGGAGATTCGCAATGACTTCTGATGCTTTCATAATCTTAATCTTTTATTGAGTTTAAAATTTTTATTTTCTTGTTTGCGATTGCAAAGGTAAAGAAAAAGATTGTAATAACAAACAAAAAGAAAGAAAAAATGATGTAAAAGTAGAAAAAAGTCACTTTTTTAACTTTTTGTAAGACGAAAAGGCCTATTTTTGTGTACGTACACCTTATTATATATAGGGAAAGCCTAAATTTATATCTGTAGTGTATCGAATAGGATAGTAGGGTACCACTTTTATTTTTGCGTGGGCAGGGAAAAATTTGCGCCTGCCCACGCAGAAAAAATCCTCGGCGAAAGGAAATTTCCTTCTGCCGAGGATTCTGATGTTTATGATAGGAAGTAAATTGTTACTTCTGTATCGTTATTTTACTTTTTAAAACCATTATTTCTTGATAACCTTCTTGGTCTTTCCGTCAGTGGTCTTCACAATGTAAACATTGCCAGAAGTCATAGAACTTACCTGCTGACCAGCGAGGTTGTAGATGGCGTTGATGCCGTTAGGGAGAGTAACGGTCTGAGGCTTGTTGATGCCGTTTACCAAACCTGGGAAGGTTACTGTACGAGTGACAAATGTTTTTAAGTCATTTGAAGTAACCGTAATTGTTACATATGTTGCTTCATCATCAGCTGTTATCTTCTTGGTTACGTAAGCACCTGCGCCTTCCGCTACAATGGTAAAATCTTCAGGTTTAACTTTCTTGTCGTATTTCTCTATGTTTATGTTTCCAGATTCATCAAAATCAGTCAATTCTTCATTGTTGAAAGAAACTGATTTAAAACCAGCATTATATACAAGTTCTACATCATCTACATAGAGAATGTCTGGATCCTTAGTGTTTTTGCTACCACCTCCAGGTTCTGCGCATGTAGAGATTGTAACAAGAGCAGCCTTAGGGGTTTCCTTATCCTTTGCGTATGTAAATGGAATGGAAATTTCTTGCCAAGCATCTTTTGTATCTGCTATTGTTTTATTCTCTGCACGTGCGATGATATTATCTTTGTAATCATCAACTTCTGGGTCTTGTACGTATTTCCCGTTTGTGAGAATAGCTTTGGCTGATGCTGTAACATAATTACTGTAAGTTTCAACTTTTCCCGACCAATTTTTAGCACTTCTTTCCCCCACATGATACTTTACGCTCATCTTAATAAAGTCTGGCTTATTAGTCAGCACTGCGTAGAATGGATTATTATCAACATCAAGGTCTGTCTTACTAAAATCAAGGAATGAGCAATTTTTTTTGTTTGAAGCAGACATGGCTCCTGCTTGAATGTGCCCCGTTGTAATGGTTCCGTTGGCAGAGACAGAAAGAATGCTTGAGGATTTTATCATGACGGACTTAGTGCCTTCGCTGCTCTCTGGTTTGTCTTCTGATTCCCACGTACGCTGTCCTGCTGCTGTTCCTGCTAACGAGCCTGCAAGGTTACCTTTATAGAAGGAATGCCATCCGATTGGTTCTTTGCTCTTTTCTGAAAATTCTTCGAATCCAGAGTTTGGTAATTGACCCATCTGGTTGGCATCGTTACCTAATTTCACACCCACAATCATGCCTCCTGCAAGTGGAATATTCAAAATTGCATTGAAATTTCCACCTTTGAGTTGACCTTTGAGAAGAATAGGAAGGTCGCCTAAACCAGGACCCATCCAATCTTCAACAGAAGCATCGTCACCCTGAGTGATTTGAATGGTTTGTTGGGTTTCCAAAGCGGTTACGTTTCCGCATTCTGTTGCTTCTACGTTCTCAATATGAATATTTCCAACTCCCATGCCACCCATAGCAAAGTTTTTGAGGTCCATGGTGTATTTGCCATTGTCCTGCTTGGTGACAGATACTGTAACGTCTCCTGCGGGTATATCATCAGAACCACTGATGCTTACAGCCAGAGGACAAGTGTAATTTTCGGCAGATGCAGACATCAGTGCAAGTGCCAATGCTACTGAAGTAAATAATTTCTTCATATTTTCTTTGTTTAAATTAAGTTTTTATTTCAATTGATAAATCAAACCGATAGTTCCGTAGATAGGGTATAATGATTGATCTAATACTGTAAAGTTTTTCTTGAAGATTTCAGAAAGACCCCATGTCAGACCAGCATAACCTCCCCATCGTTTTGAAAAGTACCAATCAGCACCTACGTCTATACCGAATTGCCAGTTGCGCATATCTCCAGAAAAATCGTATTCCCCACGTTCGCCATCTGTGTTACCAAGTTCAACTTTCATTCCCGTTGGATCACCTTGACGCAAATAGCCATCATAGGCATATCCGTCAAATTTATGTGAGGTGACATAAGAGAAATATGGACCTAACTTGATTCTTACCTTTTCAGATATATCATAGGTTGCTTGTATTGGTATTGTTGCCAAACTTTGATCTACTTTAGTGACTACATTTCCAGTGAACATACCTTCCAATTCTCTGTCGCCACATTTCATTTTCATGTGGTAATTCTTAACGCCAGCATCTGTTTTCATGCCTTTATTTTCAAAGTGGAGACCAAACATGATTCCCCAACTGTCATTGAAAGGGTGGAAAGCGTCGAAACCTAATATAAAATTAGGACGAACAGAATAGCTATGAAGGGTGCGAATAGTAGCAGGCATTCCTATAGGAGCTGTTCCTCCCAAATTGTAGCCACCTCTTACGTAGTAACTGTAGTTTCTTAGGAGACTGTTACTTTTTACCTCTCCGTATTGATTCGTCCAACCAAAAGTTGGCGTATTTGCTGCTGTAAAGAGCAGAATTGATAATATTGAAATTTTGTTCATCTTATTCATCTCCCTTTTCACATGTTATACGGAATTTATCAACATATAAGGTGCTGCCTATGGCTCCCATGAATGATGCTCCATCCACACTGGATGAACATACAATAGCTAAACTATAGCCCATGTTCTTGAGTTTCTCCATGTCGATTTCCTTTCTTTTTTCAAACTCTAAGTCAAAATGAGTCCATTCTGGTGTGTTATCAATGTCTGGCACCTTTGCAATGGCTACTATTTGTTCACTTGTTTGTACGTTGCTTCCATCAAGAAAGATAGCTTCTCCTTCCGCATTATGATTGTCGTAAAGTACAGCATAGATGGTACCATAATCCAATTTGCCCTCTACAACATTCTTCTTTTTGTCGGTAAATTTATTACCTCTTTGGTATTTGTAATAGCCGCTGAATCTGATTGGCAAGAAACTGACAGGAATACCAAATTGAGTAGTTTTCATTGCATCCTTCATGGCTTGAGATGCGTCGAACTTACCTAAGAATAAGTTGCCTGCTGCAATAGGCATTTTGTACATCATTCCGAATGCACCAGTGTCGCTTGTCGTTAGTTTAACGCAAGCAGTACCATCCAGTGTGCCTTCTGAACCTGCAGGAATAGGAACTGTAGGGTAGGTGTTTGGTTTGGCTGTGTTTCCTACGCTTAAGTTGTATCCAGGATTACCTGTTGCCCAATTGTTGGCTCTTGTTCCGTCATCGTTTTTGTCGCTCCATACATAATATTTATTCACAGGTTTAACCTCATTGAGGAAATACTCCTCAAAGTCATATTTCATTTCTTCGTAAAAAACAGGTGGAAATGAAAATGATACGGAATAAGAACGATTCCATTCTCCATCCTGCGAAGTAACCTTATATATAATAGGACCATTAGTAAAATCATGTACAGAACCATTTTCGGGTGTAATCTTTGCACCTTCAGTTAGTCTGAATAATGGTGCCATATTACTTATGTCTGTATGTCTTTTTACGTTGAAAGTTATGTCTTGTTCGTTGGAGAGAACCTTTACGATAGTGTCTGTGTAATTAGCGAACATTTCCAACGGATTATCCACATGAATATATGCCTGCTCAATATCGCACTCTGCGTTAAGAGGCTCATCCTTGAAACAAGAGGTGAGGGTAGCGCTGCCAATCATAGCAGCGGCCATCAATTTAAAATATTTCATAAACTATTAATATAATCTTTTTACCGGGTGCAAAGTTACGACGAAAACTTGTAACTTCCAAATGTTTTTCCCTTAAAATGCATATTTGTTCTCTTTTTGGCATAAAAAAAAGGCAAAGTGGAAATTTAGTGGGGATAAGCAGGGCCATCAATGTTGCCATAAGTGGGATGGTTTTAAGGGCTACATAACCAACCCAGTGTCTTGTCCTAGAAAAAGTTGACACAGTATAAATCAA
>NZ_QTXV01000029.1:0-5329 GCF_003461825.1 Prevotella sp. AM42-24
TTCAATCGATTACATAAGAATTAACAGAGTATTGATTTATATAAAAGTCTTTTGATTTTTCTTTTAACCACAAAATTTTCCACGATACAATGAATGGAAAAAAAAAGACCAAACATCTGTATGAAGATTAGAAACATACCAAGACTTTTTATGAAAACCAAACCGCTATATTTCCATCCAAGGTAAGCAGCAAAAATAACTTCGCAGACCATAAACATGCCACTTGTAAAGCTGAAAACGAATGTATAGACGTTCTTCTCTATAAAGTTCATCTGTAAAACCCTATTAAGAGGGTTTTCGTTTTTGTGTGCTAATGTGTATGATTCTTCAGCCTTACTTACGCATTGTTCTATACGTTTCCACTTGTTTGCAATAAATATTATTTCAGAGACAGTCATATCCAACAACCCTGCTACGGCTGCAATATTACGAACAATAACGCAATCATCACACCATATCCAAATTGACAGCCATAGAAATATTGTACTCATTGAAAGTAAGTCCCAACACATTTTTTTCATACTTATATCTTTTTAAGTTTTATCTTTATTCCCTTCAAATTTCTTTCACCTCTATCCCAGAAGCATGAACGTCTAAGATAGAAAGGTTGACCTTTAAGCCAAGGGAACTTATCATAGAAAGCCTTCCATTTCGCTCTTCCTGCTTTCAAAGAAGGCACTTCAATACAGCTTCTAACATAGCTGCTACCAAAGACCAATGTATTATCACAAACATTTTTATCCATAATTATTTTCCATTAATGAGTTTGATAAAATCTTCCGTTGTATTGCCTATGGCGAAATAGTCACTGATGTCTTTCTCTTTCTTGCTACCTTCCAATGGTAATTGAAGACGAGATACATTGTATCTATTTTTGAAGTCTTCGACTCGTTCTTTCGACTCCTTGATGCCTGTTTCATCTGAATCATACAGAAAGATTATTTCCTTGAAACGCTCAGAAAGTTCTTTCAACTTATCTTCCGGCACCTTTGCAGTCTCGCTGTTGAAGGCTATGCCATAAAAACCATGAGCTGCAAGCGAAAGCACGTCTTTCTCACCGCCTGTTATGAATACACGTTCTCCAGATGTAGGCAGTTTGTTCCATCCGAAAATATATGGCTTGGGTAAGTCACCAGCATACATGAAACGATATTCAGACTTTGGACGATAAAATTTGATGCCAAGCCCTCCATTGAAGTAATATCCATATATAGGAACAAGTTCACTGCTTACGATAGCAAATTTCTTTCCGTCTGTTTTGACAAACGAACAGCTTTTGATACTTTTCACGTCGTATCTCAGCAGCGTTTTTTCATCTATCCCATAACGTTGCCAATATTCCAACTCTTTGTCCGAAAAATGCTTTGTTATAGGTTTGAACTCAGAAATGGAACATTGTTTTTCCTTGCTACCACAGGCTATCACCTTTTTCAGCTTCACCTGTTTGCTATGAAAACCATCATCATAAGATGAAAACACATTGAGCTGCAGATCTCGGTCAATCTGTTCAAGAAGTCGCTTGAAATCTGTGGTTAAGTTATAGTCAAGCAATTTTGCAACAATAACAAAACAATTACCACAGAATTTGCTATCACCGAAGTCTTGAAGGAAATAGTAGTAACTGTCTCCTCCAGACTCGTTCTTATACAGACGGCAAGATGCCCTTTTGTCCTTTCGATAAGGATTGCGGAAAAACTTGGCGGTGCAGTCATCGCCAAGGTAGTGCTTGAAAACGTCAAGCCCCCCATGGGTCTTTTGCAATATTTTCTTAGCTTCTTCCATCCCAATTATTATTTATTTAAAAATGTGTATTCATTAACCTTAACTCTAAAATCTATGTCTGGCATAACAACGATGTCAAACATTTCATTCATTCTTGCAGCTATTCTGTCTCCATACTTAGGGCGAATTTCCACATTTGCAATATTTGTTGTCATTATAGTTGGCAAACGAGCCTCGTATCTATAAGCCAGAATGTCGGAAACTGGAGTGTATTCATTGCCGTATGAAGAGACAATAGTCGGCTCCAAGCCAAACTCATCTATACCAAGTAGAGTGGAGTTCATGTATTGCTTGAATGCAGTTTTGTCTTTGATGACAATCTCACATAGTTCTTTTGCCGTCGGGCATCTAAAGCCTAATACCTTGTTCTCTGAAATCGGGTTAGGATCTTCAAGTTCCAAAGCTTTGATAACTTTTCTTATTGCCATAAGGGTTGTTGTCTTTCCATTGCCAGGAATGCCATTCAGCAGCAGACCCCATTTCTTTTCAGGTGAGACAAGCCAATTGGCAACTGCTTCCAACTGTTTGCTCTGCTGCTCATTTCTTATATAATGATGAAAACCGCTTTCCACGACTTTCTCAAATGCACATTGCAAGCCTCGCTTGCAAAGGTCTTCATCAATCGGCAGCTTAGAAAGATTGGGTATAGACTTCTCCTTCAGACGACTTAGGAACAAATCTACTTCCAGTTTGCTTGTCTTGTTTAGAAACTCCATATTGATTATTACTTTTTGATGTTGCACTATTGTTCTTATAGAGCCAATCTACAAAATGGCTCTTGTAATCTTGAATGTCCGTATGGGTAGTCTTTCCTCGACATATCATGTCTAAATCGAAATCCTCCAACCTACACTTTACAACTTCCACTCTGGCGAGAGAGAACTTTCTTGCGATAGCTTCAAGCCAAAGCTTGTCCTGCTCCAAAAGCTCCAGAAAACTTTCTTTCCTTGCTTTCTTTTGTTGGTTTTCTTTCTCTTCTTTTCCATCCAAAACTTCAAAATTCTCAACTTCTCTCGCACGCGCGGATGTTGATGATATATTTTTCTTTATTTCTTTATTTCTTATATTCTTATATGTTGTTACTTGTATGTTATCTGTTTGTTGGTCGTGTGTTAGCTGTGTGTTAGCTGTATGTTGGTTGTATGTTAGCTGTGTGTTAGTTAGAGTATCATTGTCAATGTAACCCATTGCGCCACAGGTGTTTACATCTAAATTCGGTTGGTCGCTTTTTGAGGCGAAAACCAAGGCTTGCTGCACACTTTCACACTGAATGTTAGTTGTATGTTGGTTGTATGTTAGCTGTATGTTAGAAGGTGCAAATCCAGACTGGTAACTATCATAATTACAGATAGTTATGATATGTGGGCGGTTGGTCGCTTTTTGAGAAATTAATATTTCTTTAGATTTTTGCAACTTCTCTATACACGTTCTGATACTCCTGTCAGATATGTTGGTCGATTCTGTCAGAGACCTTCTTGTCACCATTATTTGACCTCTTCCAAGAATATTCTCACCATTCGCAGAAGGACAGAAGTTAACAGTCAGCAACAGGTGTATGAACAGATGAAAGGTTAAGGCATCCTTATACCAACGCCAATCTTCTATCTTGCGATACAACTTAATCCAATTAGGATTGAGTTCGTCCTTGCCCTCTGGCTGAAAACTATCATACGCCACGACAGATATTGTTGTGTGGTGTTTACAAGACAAAACTTTTATCTGTTTTGTCTTCAATAACTTCTTTATGCAGGTTCGCACAGTCTGCAATGACAAACCTGTATTGTTGCACAATTGTGCATAGCTTGTAAGCATCTGTCCTCTCTTGATAACCACTTCCCCTATTTCCTTGTCGGAAAATGAGGCGTGAAGAAGAATATGCAGGTACAGAAGCACCATGTGCGAATCTTTATACCAACGCCAATCACAAAATGTTCTTGGCAATTTTATCCAACTATAATCCAAACCTATCATTCTAATTCACATTAAGTTCATCGTCCTCACATCGTTCAATAACGAAAGACAACATTAGATTACCTTTCTTTGACATTATCTTTATGTAATCGTCACAGATAACCAATTTGCAGAATTTACCTATCATGGAATGGTGCTGGTGCCAATTGTATTTCTGACCATTGATGGCACTCGATATTGCCTTCAGATTCTTCTGACATTCTTCTTTGCTCGGATGAGGATCATACAAATCAGGCATAATGTTGAACAGAAGACATTGCATCCACAAAGGTTTCTTAGCCTTATATATGTTTTTTTGTATTCTGTACATGGACCTAACTAGAGAAGTAATCTTGTTGTTGATTGAAGAGTGTCTTCAAATCCGAAATTTTATACTCTATCTTTCCTGGTCGCTTGGCAAATGGTTTAAGTCTGCCTTCCTTCACCCATCTGCGCACATTACCAGTTCCATAACGTCTATATGCCTCTCTTTGCGAACAGACGGTCTGTGGAGTTTTCTTCATCATTTCCACAAGTTTCGGGGCAAGGGCATCCGTTATCTTGGCAATAAAAGCCTCATAAGCTCCACTGTTTTCATCCAATATTATCTGTACCATAATAATTATGATTAGGGTTATTCATATCAAAAAAGTAAGTTGGTTTGGCTGCTCGTTCTTCGGCAGTAGGATAATAAAGCGGCTTCAGGCTGCTTTTGTACACACCTGCCTTTGTGAGCATAAGTCTTATACCAGCTCTTGTAAGACCATACTTCTTTGCCAACGCTTCGAAAGCGCAATTGGGAGAAATAACCTTTTTCTTAATCATTTCACCAAAGGTATTAAGATATTCATCAACTACCTTCATTCTTCTCAGTTGGCTTTTTGGAAAAACCTCCTGATAAATTTCAAGATTTTCTTTTGCCATATTATATTTTTTTATTAATTTTGCAAAGTTATTGGATAAACTTTCGAAAGAATATCCTTATACTTTCGTGTGCAAAGATAATAAAATTATTAATTGCATATAATAAAACACTTAAATATATAAGAAATTTTAACGCAAATAAAGATATGGATGGACTTGAATTAAAGAAAATCTTAATTGGGAATGGCTATATGTTGAAAGACATTGCCGCCAAATTAGGAATGACACAACCTAATTTCAGCCAAATAATAAAGGCACAGGATATAAAAACTGGCACATTGGAGAATATCTGTGACGTTCTTGGCGTAAAGATGGATTTCTTCTATGGCGAGACAAAGTATGCTCCTGTTACCAAACAGGAGTCAACCGAAGATGACCCAATGGCAAGCGAAGACCTTAACCAAAAGGTTCAGTATTTGCAAGGACAGTTGACAGCAATGAAGGAAGCCTACCGTTTCCTTCTTGACAGCCTTTCAACAAACGGCTCGTCTAATTCTTTGCGTCAAGCAGCGAGCGAGTAAAACATGAGTGTAAAATCATCTATCATGATTTCACCAAAGGTAATAAGAAAAAGTAATATACTATAAATATATATGGAAATGTTTTACAAATGTTTCCGATAACTTCACGCATCTCCCATTTACAAAGGATTTTTTGCTGCCGCCCAAGCTGC
>NZ_QTXV01000029.1:5509-43089 GCF_003461825.1 Prevotella sp. AM42-24
GGCGGAAGTACCACAGGTAGAGTTTTCAAGGCTATGAATATTTCTGTGCATTTTAGTATGGCAGGAATAGGGAATGTAGCTTTGTGGTAATTTTTGAAATAATAATATGTCAGTTGGGAAAATTTCTTTATTTCTTAGGAAATTTCCTCTTTTTTGAAAAAAAATGATGATTTATTTTGTTTTATATTAATTTTATTGTATCTTTGCGACAGTTTTTAGTATAACAACATAACAATCATGAAAAAATTATTAATTGCATTGGCAATGTTTGCTTCATTGTCAGCGAGCGCAAAACAGGATGCCGATGTTTTAGGTGTAGCATTCGGCTCTACTTGCGAAGAGACAGTTCAAAAGCTTAGTAAAGATTATGGTACACCAAAAACTCAGAGTGCTGATAAACTTGTTTATCTCAACGAGATGTTTGAAGGTTTCAAGGCAGACCGTGTAGAACTCGGTTTTCAGGAGGTTCAGGGAACAACCAAACTGAATCAGGCTCGTTTCTATTTTGTTTGTCCAAGCAAGGCTGCAGCTATTGCAAAGATGAAATCTTTGGCCAAGAAGATGGAAACCCACTATTCTGTTTCTTATGATGAGGAAGATGGTGGCACAGCTTTCTATAAGGGAGGTAGTTCTCCATTGGGCATTGGCAGTTTGTTTACGATTTTCGTTTCTCCTTATCAGGGAAAATGGACTTGCCAGTTGCGTTATGGTAAATTCCAGTATTAATAAATTCCTGTAGGGGACCTGTCTTGATTGGTTTCTGTAGGAAATAAGATAAAAGCCTCGTACACGTCTTGATAGTAAAGTGAGTCGGTGTATGAGGCTTATTTAATGAATATATATATAGATTATGAAGAAACTTTTTGTTTTTCTGTGGGTGGTATTGTTGGTGACTTCCGTTCAGGCTAAGTCGCTGAAAGATTTGTGGGTATCTATGCCAGACTCTCTTCTTCCAACCTTAGACCGGAATCTCCGTCTGGAGTTGGTGGAATTAGAGGAAATGGGCGTGAAGTCTAATGTGAAGAATCTTTTGGGTGAGGAGTGTGATATGGATACGCTGACGAATGATTATCTGGAGTGTACTACCAGCAAGGCGGCTCGTCTGCAAATGATATATCTGCCTTCTTCGGCAGGTGATTCTGTTCTTTGCGTGATCAAGACCTTCCGTGCTCCATCCAAGGAAAGTGAAATTCGCTTCTATGATCAGGGTTGGCGCCAACTTCCAATTTCCTCCTATTTGGCTAAGGATCAGTATGCGTTAGGTTGTTATATTAAACCTAAGTCTGATACGATGCGTGTAGAAGAGTATGAGGAATTGAAGAGCAAGCTTGAGCCAGTGATGTATGTGACGGAGTATCTCCCAACTGCGCAAGCTTTTCGTGTTCAGGTATCCCTGCCATTACTGTCGAATGAAGATAAAATGAAGGTGCAGTCTATTTTAATGCAAAGAAAGTTTAAATGGATTCTTGGAAGATTTAACGAAATATAAATATAATACATATTTTATGCAAAACACTTGCAGGTTGCAGTTTTTTTTGTACCTTTGCAATGTGTTTTTCATGGTATTAGATTATTAAGGTTAATAAAAGATTGGTTGTCGTGAGACAATCAATTTTTTTTTGTGTTTAATAATTCCTGCTTTTATTCTTTTATCTACAATTTTTCTATTTATTCAAAAGAGGTAATTTCTTTTTCTATTTTATCTAATTGCTACATCATTATATGGTTGCGGGATTTGAGAATTTAATAATTGAAAATTTGAACACCGAAATGAGATAAACCCTTCACTTGATTCACCAAGATATTAAAGTGCCTAAGGCAGGGCATTATTATGCAGAGGTAAGAGCAACTTTGGGTTCGAGTAAAGGCACTTTTGTGCCCCCGTAAAACGACAAGTGTGCACAAGTAAGACACCCACTGTAATCCCGAAACACAGAATTCTATCTATCAGAGATATGAGTCGCAATCAAGTCATTTGTACTTAGGAAATAAGCAAATTTTGTTGCTTTGCAAGCAAAATACCTCTAAATTCTACAGGTAAAAGTTTTAAGGTTTTGTTTTTTACTCTTTTTTTCTTGCGATATTTTATTTTTTTTGTTATCTTTGCACCCAGAAAGTTCTGCAGCCATAAACTTCAGGTTTTGGCAAGCAGACAATCATTGATATTTGTGAAGATAAGGTTATATCTCTCGACTCGAATGTCTTGGATGTTGTGCAAATATACATGTCGAAATGCAAACATGTTTTTGCAGTCCATTATAAAGAGAAAGTATCATTACAAATATAATAAATTAGAAAGAGTATTGAAGATGTGAATTCGTGAGAACTTAGCATCATTCTTTTTGAGGAAGTAAAGTAGTCGTGAGACTATTTTTCCTCTATATTAGCAAATTGAGTAAGGGGGATGTGCATTTTGCATGTCCCTTTTTTGAATGTTTTTTGGAAAATATTCATGTAAGAAATGTATGATTAATCCCATAAATAATTATAATATGAACAACGTTTTAGAAAAAGATATTTACTTGGACACGTCAGCTCTTGGTCAGGCTACTGGGATGAAGTTTTCAGATTCAGACAGGGCCTCCAGGATGAAGTTCTCCGATTCAGATAAGGCTACTGGCTTGAAAAAATCAGTTTCAAATGTGGTTTTCGGGATGAAGATCTCTGCTGCATATTGGGTTGGAGGCTTGAAGTCCTCTGCTGCGAGTAAGCATTCCAGCTTTCCTCTTTTTTTCGGATTTCTTGTGCTTTGGTTTGTCCTTTCTCTGTCTCTCTCTTCCTGTCAGGGCGGAAAACAATCTGCTGCTTGGGATGAGGGTGATACGATCAGACTAAAATATGCTCAACTGCTTACGATGGTGGAGCATGAGGGATTTACGGAGGTGAATGTAGGAAATCCCTGGAAGAAAGGGACCGTATTGCACCAATATATCCTGATTAAGAAAGGGAAAAAGGGAGATGAAACTGCCGAAATGCTGATGAAAGGCAGAAATGGAAGTCAAGATGTAGCGGGTGCTTCTCAGGCCATGGCAGAATCTCATGGAGCAGCAGGCTCTCATGCTGCGGCATGCTCTCTCGGTTTGACCGGGCCAGACGGTTGTAGAGCCGATATTGTGAGAACTCCTATTTGTAGTAGTGCGGTATTTACGTCTCCTCATTGCCAGCTCCTTTACGAACTCGGTTGTCAAAATGCAATTCGGGGCGTCTGTGATTCCAAATATATTCTGATAGAGGATATTCAGAAAAGATTAGAAAAGCCTGCAGCCGCCTCATCAGAATCAGGCTCTCGCCAGTCTTCTGCCCTATCAGAATCAGGCTCAGGAAAGTCTTCCACATCCGCTTCCCTTCCAATAGCGGATTGTGGTTCCAGTATGCAGCCGGATGTAGAGAAAATTATTGCTCTCCACTCGGAGGCGCTTCTCATTTCTCCTTTTGAGAACAGTGGCGGTTATGGCAAACTTGACAATCTGAATATCCCGATTATCGAAGCTGCTGACTATATGGAAACTTCTCCGCTCGGAAGGGCAGAGTGGATCAAGTTCTACGGCTTGCTCTTTGAGGCGAATACGGCGGATTCTCTTTTTGCAGCCATAGAGAAGGAATATCTTGCTCTTAAGACGCAGGCTGCCAAGTTGCCGAAAGGTCTGTCGGTCTTGACTGAGCGGAAAATGGGCAGCGTATGGTATTCGCCAGGCGGAAAAAGCACGATGGGTATTCTCCTGAAAGATGCCAATTCAAGATATATTTTTGCTGACGATGAACATAGTGGAAGTCTCTCGCTGAGTCCGGAACAGGTGATTGCCCGGGGCAGTGAGGTGGATGTCTGGGCATTCAAGTATTTCGGTGGACAACCGCTTTCCCGCGCTGCTCTGTTGCAGGAATATGATGGATATAAGGCTCTGCGTGCTTTCCAGACTGGCAATATCTACGAGTGTAATACCGACCGCATTCCTTATTTTGAGACCGTCAGTTTTCATCCCGAAATCCTGCTCCGTGAGTTTATCCTCCTCTCTCATCCTCAGGTAAAGGGATTGGGTGCTCTCAGATTCTATAGGAAAATGTAATATTTTACCATACCTTATTATATTATTGAGCCTTTTCTTTGTTTTTTCGCAATTTCTTTCTATCTTTGTACCATTATTCAAATAATGACTTTTAACTCTAAAGAAAAAGATTCATTTATAAAAGAAAGATACGATATGAAAAATATGTTAGCTTTGAGCCAGGAAAGATTTTCGGCTCGCAAATTTACCTCTGAGGCTGTGAGTCAGGAGGATTTGGATTACATCATGGAGTGCGTGCGCATGGCACCATCGGCAGTCAACAAGCAGCCTTGGAAATGGCTCATCGTGCGCTCTGATGAGGCAAAGCAGAAACTGCAGGAATGCTATGACAGAGAGTGGTTTCGCTCGGCACCTATGTATATCGTAGGCATGAGAAATGTGGAGGAAAACTGGGTGAGAAAATACGACGGAAAGGCTCATGGCGACATCGATGTGGCTATCGCTACCGAACATCTCTGCCTGGCTGCCACCGAAAGAGGATTGGGCACTTGCTGGGTCTGCAATTATAACACCGACAAGATGAAGCAACTTTTCTCCTGTCCTGACTTTGAGACAATCGTCATCATCCCAATCGGTCATATAGCCGAAGATTGTCCGCATGTTGAAAAGAAGCGAAAGGATATGAGTGAAATCGTAGAGGAAATCTGATTTCTTATCTGCTCACTTGCATCTTATTCTATTTAATATATAGACAAGAGTTTTATCTATTATTATAGAGTACCTATTATTTATAGAGTTTACCTATTATATATGGAGAAGCCTCCAACAAATAAAATCATTATTATGGGAAAGAAAATGAATCTGGAAACCAAGTCTTTTGCAGCTGGGATCTCATTCGCTCTCTGCTGCTCGTCTCTTTCGGCTACTGCTGCAAATACTGCTACTGCTGCATCTTTCACTTCTGTAGCATCTTCTGAATCTTCTAAGAATGTGGAATTGTCTGCAGTTCTCCCTGCGCAGCATTATCAGCCAACAAAGGAAAATCTCCAGTCGCGACAGGAATTTCAGGACGACAAGTTCGGAATCTTCCTGCACTGGGGCTTGTACAGTATGCTGGCAACGGGCGAATGGACGATGACCAACAAGAATTTGAACTACAAGGAATATGCTAAGTTGGCTGGTGGCTTCTATCCGTCTAAGTTTGATGCTGCCAAATGGGTGGCTGCCATCAAGGCTTCCGGAGCCAAATATATCTGTTTCACGACCCGTCATCACGAGGGCTTCTCCATGTTCAAAACCCAGTATTCTGATTATAATATCGTGGATGCAACTCCTTTCAAGCGGGATATTCTCAAGGAGCTGGCGGATGAATGCAACAAGCAGGGCATCCGCCTACATCTCTACTATTCACACATCGACTGGTATCGAGAGGATGCTCCGCAGGGAAGAACGGGCAGGGGAACCGGTCGCCCGAATCCGAAGGGTAACTGGCAGAGCTACTACCAGTTTATGAACCACCAGCTTACCGAACTGCTGACTCATTATGGCAAGATAGGCGCAATATGGTTTGATGGCTGGTGGGATCAGGATATCAATCCCGATTTCGACTGGCAGCTGCCTGAACAATATGCGCTGATTCATCGGCTGCAACCCGCCTGTATGATAGGCAACAATCATCATCAGGTGCCTTTTGAGGGAGAGGATTTTCAGATGTTCGAGCGTGATCTTCCTGGCGAAAACAAGTCGGGCTTGTCGGGACAGGACATCAGTAAACTGCCGCTGGAAACCTGCGAAACCATGAACGGGATGTGGGGATATAAGATAACCGATCAGGACTATAAATCCACCAAAACCTTGATTCATTATCTGGTGAAATCGGCGGGCAAGAATGCCAATCTCCTGATGAACATCGGTCCTCAGCCAGATGGTGAACTGCCTGCTGTGGCGCTGCAGCGCCTGGCGGAAATGGGCGAGTGGATGAAAACATACGGTGAAACGATATATGGTACGAGAGCGGGCATCGTGGCTCCTCACGACTGGGGTGTTTCCACCCAGAAGGGCAACCGACTCTTTGTGCATGTGCTGAAACTTCAGGACCAGTCTCTCTTCCTGCCTTTGGGCAACAGGAAGGTGAAAAAGGTATTCGACTTTGTGAGCAAGAAACCGCTCAAGATGCAGAAATGCAATGGTGGAATCATCCTCGACTTAGGCGCCATTCCTACTGAAATCGACAAGGTTGTGGAAATCCAACTGTGATATATCACATCTGTAATCGTTGCGCCTATATATATATAAGGTGTAGCGATGATGGCATAAGACTGAAATTAATATCAATGATGAAAAATTTGAGAGATTACCTGATAGTAGCCGGTCTGCTGCTATCGTCAACTGCGTTTTCTCAGACTCCAGGTGGGGCAGATGTTCCAGCGAGTGCGAGTCATTACAAAACGTATCATGGTGACGGCATTGACGACGTGCTGCAGTATGTGCCCCTGGCTTCGGTCTTCGGACTGAAACTGTTGGGTGTAGAGGCGGAGAGTTCCTGGAAGCGCAGACTGACGGTTACGGTCGTGTCTTTCGGACTGAATGCCGGAGTCACCTATGCTCTGAAACATACCATTCATAAAATGCGTCCCGATGGAACTGACAACCGTTCTTTTCCATCGGGACACACCTCTATCGCCTTTTGTGGCGCCACCAGTCTGATGCACGAATACCGCAAGATTTCTCCCTGGATAGGCGTAGCTGGGTATGCATTAGCTACGGGAGTGGCGGTAGATAGAATCCGCCGCAACCGCCATCATTGGGGTGATGTCGTGGCCGGTGCTGCCATCGGAGTGGCTTCGGCAGAGGCGGGTTATCTGATAGGTGATCTGATTTTGGGCAAAAAGAAGAAAAATGGTGGAGAAAATGTTAGAGAAAGCCAGAATCATCTAAATTCCACAACAGACAACGATGGCCATATCAGCGGTAAAAGTACGACTGATAAGTTAGACAATATCAGTCTTTCTGTTTCTCCTACGGGTTTGGCTTTCGCTATGAAATTATAGTGAGTCATATTGATAATCAAGATTAAAAAATCGAATATAAACAAGAAAGCGATGATAGATAAACATCATTTTATAAGCAAGAAAGGCGTGATGGCACTCACTTTCAGTGCCGCCTTGTGTGCCTCTATGACAGCTCAGGCTGAAACCATCGAGGTGAAGAAGTTCAAATATGCAGGTCCATTTCCTGTCAGTCTGCCTTGGATGGCGGACAGCGTAGATATTAAGGGAGAAAAGTTTGCGATGGAAAAACTGTTGGATTCCCCGCTGTCGTTTACTTCCTTCAATCAGGGGAAAGAGGTTTCTTCCTTATCTTCCGCGTCATCTCCGCATGCCCTGAATCTGGCTTCTTTCAGTCTCTCCAATGAGCACCGGATGAAAGTGATGATCTCTGTGGAAGGTGTCAGCGAGTATCGACTTTTTGTGGATGGAGAGTCTTTGAAGGGAAATGGAAACCAGTTTGAGACGGTTCTCTTGCCTTCTTCTCACCAGGTAGTAATCAAATATCTGGCTGCAAATGATGATGCAAAGGTTCTGGTAAAGACCGGAAATAATCTGACTGTCAAATCTTCTGAAGGTTCTGCTTTGTCATCTCAGAACTCAGAATATTCTCTGAAAATTGATGTTCCATCAGCTTCTTCCAGGCGCGCATACAATATTTATGATGTGATTTGTGCGCCTAATTATTCAAGTGTTTCGCTTTCTCCGAATGGAAAATTCGTGATTGTGCACAAAACCTGGGTGGACCGTCAGGGCAATAACCACAGTATCAATGAGGTGAGGAATTATCAGACAGGCAAGGTACTTGCTTCTTTCCAGGAAAACGTGAAGTGGATGCCTCGCAGCAATAAAATGTATTTCGTGCAGAAGAATAGTGAAAGCGCTATCGAGGCTAATGGTAATGCCGCAGCTGGCTCCGCACTCTCTTATGAAACTGAAAGCTCCAGTCAGCAGCTGGTAACTGTCAATCCGCTGACGATGGAACGTGAGGTTTTGGCAACAAATATTCCGGAAGGCTTCTTCCAGTTTACTCCCGACGAGAAATCTCTGATCTATACGGTCACTACCGAGGGCAGGAAGAAGGATGCACAGGTTTATGACATCAAGGAACCGGATGACCGTCAACCGGGCTGGCGCAATCGCTCCAATCTTGCAAGATATGATTTGGCATCCGGAATTTTCCAGCCTATCACCTTCGGTTATCACAACATCTATCTCAATGATATCTCTGCCGATTCCCGCTATCTGCTTATCGGAAAGAGTGAGGACCGTCTTACCAAGCGACCAACTACCCTGACCTCGCTCTACAGACTGGATCTTCAAACCCTTCAGGCTGAAACCCTGGTGGATAAGGGCGAGTTTATCAATAGTGCCCTGTTCTCTCCAGACGGCAAGTCGATTCTTGTAAGTGCTTCTCCAGAGGCCTTTGACGGTATCGGCAAGAATGTGGAAGAAGGTCAGATTCCGAGCATGATAGATACGCAACTTTATCTGATGTCTGCCTCGTCAAAGGAGGCTCAGCAGGTGCGTCCGCTCACCAAGGATTTCGATCCGAATGTGCAGAATGTAGTCTGGAGCAAGGTGGATGGAAACATCTATTTTACGGCTGAAGACAAGGACTGCGTGCATCTTTTCCAACTGAATCCGAAATCTGGAAAATTTGCCCTGTTGAAGTCGCCTGAAGAGTATATCAAGTCCTTCTCCCTGGCATCTTCTGCTGCCGAAATGGCTTTTTCAGGACAGAGTGCATCCAATGCCGACCGCCTCTACAGGATGAATACCAAGGCGCAGAAAGCACAGGTGATAGACGACCTCAGTGCCCGCGAATTGAAAGATGTCCAGTTGGGCGAATGCAAGGCGTGGAATTATGTCAACGCAAAGGGCGACACCATTTGCTGCCGCTATTATCTGCCGCCTCATTTTGATGCAGCCAAGAAATATCCGATGGTAGTCAACTATTATGGAGGTTGCAGTCCTACGAGTCGTATGTTCCAGAGCCGCTATCCGCATCATGTCTATGCAGCCATGGGATATGTGGTACTGGTGGTCAATCCAAGCGGAGCCACCGGTTTCGGACAGAAGTTCTCAGCCCGCCATGTAGATACGGCTGGTGAGGGAGTGGCTGAAGATATCATAGCCAGCACCCAGGCTTTCTGTGATGAACATGGTTTTGTAAACAGGAAGAAGATAGGATGTATCGGAGCCAGCTATGGCGGATTTATGACCCAGTACCTTCAGACCAAGACGGATCTCTTTGCTGCAGCTATTTCCCACGCCGGTATCAGCGATCATACCAGTTATTGGGGCGAAGGCTATTGGGGATATTCCTACAGCCAGGTTTCTATGGCCAATGAATATCCTTGGACCAACAAGCATCTCTTTGTAGATCAGAGTCCGCTTTATCGTGCTGATAAGATTCATACACCATTGCTTTTCCTGCATGGTACTGCTGATAACAATGTGCCGGTAGGAGAGAGCATCCAACTCTATACTGCGCTGAAAGTCTTAGGCCGACCTACGGCTATGGTACTGGTAGATGGTCAGGATCATCATATCATCGACTATGAAAAGCGTATCAAATGGCAGAATACCATCTTTGCCTGGTTCTCCAAGTGGCTTCAGAATGATGACAGTTGGTGGAACGAAATGTATGGAAACGAAAAAATGTAAGTCTGAAAAGACTTACATTTTTTTGTTGCTTTATCTCAAATCTACGATTTCTGCTTTAGGGAAATCTTTGCTGTTGAAGACGAAAGTGCTGTTAGATACATTCTTTGCTCTGAAATTGCTCACCTTGATTGTGCTCCAGGAACTGCCCTGTCTCATTTTGATGACAGAAGGAACGTAGGTTTTCTTGTTGATGGTGATAATCAATTCCTGTACCGTACGCTTCTTGTTCTGAGCAGTCAGGTGAACCTCATAGTTGCTGCCCGCATTTTTCAGGCTGGAATTGTAACCGGTCTTATATATATTGATAAATGTATAAGGGTTCATTGACATCTGCTGCGCCTGTGTAGGATTGCTGACATTTACCTCGTTGGTATTTTTCATATAAGTCCACTGCGTCTTACCATTATACCATACGGTAGCTTGCGGAGTGTGGGCATTAAACTTGTTGCCCTTGATGGCGATGGTGCCGGAAGTGGAACCGTATTTGGTACTTGACAGGCTGAAATTGGCGCTGGCGCCACCTTTGTTGCCTATGATTTTGGCAGTCTTATTTAAAACCTGCTGGGCTGTCTGTGCGAATGTTCCAAGACTCATCAGAGTCATGAAAGCAAATAAAATCATTTTCTTCATCATTCTTTCTTTATAAATTAAAAAACTTTTCATGTTACTTAGATGCAAAGGTAACATGAAAAGTTTAATTAATATCTATTCTTTAAGAATTCTTAGTTTCTTTAAGCCTCGTTTAATCTTATCCTCTCAGTTGGAGAAGGAGCGTGTTCAGCTGGCTTTCGTCCTGCAGGAGCACCTCTCTTGGCTTACTTCCCTGGGCAGCACCTACGATTCCGGCTGCTTCCAACTGGTCCATCAGTCGTCCGGCTCTGTTGTATCCGATACTGAATCGGCGCTGTATCATACTCGTACTTCCCTGTTGTGATAAGACGATGGCATGCGCTGCTTCCTCAAAGTAAGGATCGAGATTGCGCGTATCCACATTTCCGCCGCCCACAGCTTCTCCGTCATTGGCTGGCTCTGGAAGTTCGAGTGGCTCGATAGGACCAGGCTGGCTGGAGATGTACTCGTTGATGCGCTCAATTTCCGGAGTATCTACGAATGCACACTGCACACGTACCGGCTCGTTGCCATTCAGATAGAGCATATCGCCTCGACCTATCAGCTGGTTGGCACCTGTTCTGTCCAGAATGGTCTTGGAGTCTATGGCAGATGTCACCTTGAAGGCGATACGACCTGGGAAGTTGGCCTTGATATTACCCGTAATGATGGTCGTAGTAGGACGCTGGGTTGCGATAATCATGTGGATACCCACGGCACGAGCCAGCTGGGCGATACGAGCGATAGGAAGTTCCACCTCCTTGCCGGCTGTCATGATCAGGTCGCCAAACTCATCTATGATTACCACCACGTATGGCATATATTCATGTCCGTCGGTCAGCTTGAGCCTGTGGTTGATGTACTTCTGGTTATACTCCTTGATGTTTCTGGCACCGGCTTTCTTCAGCAGGTCGTATCGGCTATCCATCAGCACACAGAGACTGTTGAGCGTTCTTACCACCTTGGTAACATCTGTGATGATAGGTTCTTCCTCGTCAGAAACTGCTGCCATGAAATGGTTGGCGATGCGGGAGTAAACGCTGAATTCCACCTTCTTAGGGTCGATGAGCACCAGTTTCAGCTCATTAGGATGCTTCTTATATAATAAAGAGGTGATAATTGCATTCAGACCTACAGATTTACCCTGTCCGGTGGCACCGGCTACGAGCAGGTGAGGAATCTTGGCCAAATCTACCATGAAAACCTCATTGGTGATCGTCTTACCAAGAGCGATAGGAAGTTCCATCTTGGTTTCCTGGAATTTCTTGGAGTTGAGGATACTTTCCATGCTCACGATATTGGCCTTGGCATTCGGCACCTCGATACCAATGGTTCCCTTGCCAGGAATAGGAGCGATGATACGGATACCCAAAGCTGCGAGACTCAAGGCGATATCGTCTTCCAGATTTTTGATCTTGGAGATGCGCACACCTTCAGCTGGCTGGATTTCGTAGAGTGTAATCGTAGGACCTACCGTAGCTCGGATGGTCTTGATCTGCACACCGAAATTGCCCAAAACCTCAATGATTCGGTTCTTGTTGGCTATCTGTTCCTCTTCGTCAATATAAGCACCGTTGTCCTCATACTTCTTCAGCAGGTTGAGAGTAGGGTACTTATATCGGGTGAAAGGTTCTTTCGGGTTGATAGGCGTATTCAGCTCTACGGTGCTGCTCACGGTGTTGCTGGAAGCCTGTTCCTCGTTGGCAGCTACGGAGATATCCATGCCGATATGCTGGGAAGCGAGTTCGGCAGCTTTCTTTTCTTCAGCTTCAGCCTGCGCTCTCTCGTTGCGCAATCTGCGCTGATTTTCCAGGAATGATGCGTTAGGATCTTTGGTTGCAGCCGCTACAGAAGCGCTTTCGCCTGCTGCATCTTCTACATCGGCAGCATGTTCTGCATCCATATTTCCAGCCGTCATATTTTCAGCGTTATGTGCAGCTGCTCCTTCTTCTGCTTTATCTGGATTAACATCCAAATCTATCACCTTGGCAGGTTCCGGATCCTTAAACTCAGATTCCACTGGTTCTTCTTCCTCCTCCTGTTTCAAGCCATTTTCTGCATTTGCATAAGCCTGTGCAATGGCATCCGGTTCGTTGTCTTCACCATTTTTGCCGTGATTGGTGATTTCGAAGTGCACCTTACTTGTAATATAGCCGATCGGGTTGAGCGCCTTTCGGATCACGGTGATGGTTTCTGTCGTCAGGTAGGTGAGGAAAGCGATGGCAGTAAAGAGCAGAATCGCTGTAAGACCCGGTGCACCCACTACGTTTTCCAAGTTCTGTACGATAAAGATTCCATGCTTTCCTCCAGGATTGAAGATAAGTCCACCCGTAAGTGGCGTCAGAAATTTGGCGAATGTGATGGCACACCATTCCATGACGATCATGGTGCTGAAAAACCATTTCCACAGATTGATTTTGTAGGCATGCATGAGCTGTAATCCCCATATTATAAAAAAGGTGGGGAGCAGGAATGATGGAAAACCGAAATTCTGTGAAATCAGCCAGTAGGAGATGATAGCACCCAGCGAACCGCAATAATTCTGAAACTGGTGCTCACTGTTGGTCCATTCTCCCGCTCGCATTTCTTCCAGAACACTTTGGTCTGCCGCACCCGTATTCAAAAAAGAAACCATCGCGATGATGGTAACTACAGAAATGGTGACCAGAGCCAATCCTAAGAAGAAATCAGTAATAGTATTATTGAAAATATATTGTAAGCCAATTGCTTGACTGAAGCTTTTGGTTTTCTGTTCAGTTCTTTTTTTTGCCATTTTTGATGTTCTTGAATTATTTATCTTGCAAAAGTAGCTAAAATAATCGAAAAAATCGACTTTTTAATGCTAATTTTTCTAATTTTTGCGAGAAAGTTGATTTACATTTGGTCAATTCATTTATAAATTGTACTTTTGCATTCTGAAATCTTGGAAATAATAATGAAGACAATATTCAAAAAGTATGATAAGCATGCTATTTCGGCATTGCCTAGAGTAATCTTTGAGGGGGAAATTAAGGTGATTGATCACCCGGAAGATGTTGAGACGGCAGTTGATTTCTTGCTGGCTCAAGATATTCTTGGTGTAGATACGGAAACTCGTCCTTCTTTCAAAAGAGGCGTAAGCTACGAGGTGTGCTTGCTGCAGGTAAGTACAGAGGATGTCTGTTTTCTGTTCCGATTGAATTGTGTCGGGATGCATCCGGCTATCATTAGATTCCTGACTGATAAGAAGGTGCCTAAGGTTGGCCTTTCCTGGCACGATGATCTTAATCAGCTTCATAAAAAGGCGGAATTCGAACCTGGCAACTTTATCGAGATTCAGGATATGGCCAAGGATTTAGGACTGATTGATATGAGTCTGCAGAAAATATACGCCAATCTCTTTCACCAGAAAATCAGTAAGTCGCAGCGATTGAGTAACTGGGAAGTTTCTGAGTTGAAGGAATCTCAAAAAATATATGCTGCTACTGATGCTTGGGCATGTATCCAACTCTATAAGGAGTTCAACAAACTCAACGAGACTCATGATTATGTGCTGATTGAGCCGAAAATAGTGGAACCTCAGGCTGAATCTCAAGTAGAATCTCAAGCAGAATCTCATGCGGAATTTCATGTGGAATCACAAGCAGAGCCTCAAGTCGAACTGGTTTCTCAATCGAAAGCATCATCTTGAGGCTATATATATAATAAGGTGTAATACAGATACAAAATAGACAATATACTAAGTAAGATTATATGTATAAGAATATATATTTGAAGAGGGGAAAGGAAGAATCCCTGAAACGTTTTCATCCTTGGGTCTTCTCTGGCGCTATCGCTAAGATGGACGAGGGAATCGTAGAAGGTGAGATTGTACGTGTCATCACTTCTACCGGGGATTTTATTGCTGTGGGACATTATCAGATTGGTTCCATCGCAGTTCGTGTCCTTTCTTTCCATGATGTTGCCATCGATGATGAGTTCTGGTGCTCTCGTCTGGATTCTGCCCTCAAGATGCGTATCGCTGTGGGCATTGCCGACAATGCTGCCAACAATACCTATCGACTGGTGCATGGTGAGGGTGATAACTTGCCGGGACTGGTTATCGACTGCTACGGAGAAACTGCCGTGATGCAGGCGCATAGCGTGGGTATGCACGTCAACAGAATGGAAGTGGCTCAGGCGCTTGCTCAGGTGATGGGCGACAGACTCAAGAATATATATTACAAGAGTGAAACAACCTTGCCTTTCAAGGCTGACCTGGGACAGGAAAACGGATTTATCCTGGGCGGTGATGCTGATAATGTGGCTGTAGAGAATGGACTGAAGTTCCATATCGACTGGCTGAGAGGTCAGAAGACCGGTTTCTTTGTGGATCAGCGCGAAAACCGTTCGCTTCTGGAACATTATGCCAAAGGCAAGAGCGTACTGAATATGTTCTGCTATACCGGAGGCTTTTCTGTGTATGCCATGAGAGGCGATGCCAAACTCGTGCATTCTGTAGATAGCAGCGCCAAAGCGATAGAGTTGACCAATGAGAATGTGAATCTCAACTTCCCTGGTGACAGCCGTCATGAGGCTTTCTGCGAAGATGCATTCAAGTATCTCGATGATCACGACCAGCAGTATGATCTTATCGTGCTCGATCCGCCTGCTTTTGCCAAGCACAGAGCAGCTCTGCGCAATGCCTTGAAAGGTTATACCCGCCTGAACGTGAAGGGATTTCAGCGCATCAAGCACGGAGGCATCCTCTTTACCTTCAGCTGCTCGCAGGTAGTTACGAAAGACAACTTCCGTAATGCTGTTTTCACGGCAGCAGCACAGGCAGGACGAAAGGTGAGAATCCTGCATCAGCTTCATCAGCCAGCTGACCATCCTATCAATATCTATCATCCGGAAGGTGAGTATCTCAAGGGATTGGTCTTGTATGTAGAATAAGGAATGAAACAATTATGAAGAAAACGACTGTAGTTGCGCTTTTGCTGGTAGCATGGCTTTCGGCACTTGTCGGATGCGGCGACTCCAAGGAAAAAGTCCGTCGCTTGTCTATGCAGGAAAAGGCACGTCAAGATAGTATTGATAAGGCTTCTTTCAAGGTGGGTGTCATGCCTACCTTGGATTGTCTGCCCGTCTTTGTGGCACAAGATGAAAGGCTTTTCGACTCCCTGGGAGTTACGGTGCATCTGAAATGCTACTCTGCACAGATGGACTGCGATACTGCTCTTGAACGAGGTCGGGTAGAAGGTGCCATCTCTGATCTGATACGCGCCCAGCACATCGTCAAGAGAGGAACTCCTCTGGAATTTCCTATTTCTACCAATACTTATTGGCAGTTGATAACCAATAGAAGAGCACGTATCTCTGAACTGAAGCAGTTATCTGACAAGATGATTGCCATGACAAGATATTCTGCCACAGATTATTTGGCTGATTTGGCGATAGACAGTGCCAAACCGAAATTTGATGTATATCGGGTACAGATCAATGATGTGAGAATACGTCTGAAAATGCTGCTCAATAATGAGATGGATGCGGTTCTTCTGACTGAACCTCAGGCTGCGAAAGCCCGTAAAGAGCGCCATCCTGTACTCATGGACAGCAGAGATAAAGGGTTGAGACTGGGCGTCTTTGCTTTTAGAGGAAAGGCGCTGAAATCTACTGAACGAAAAAAACAACTTGATTTATTCATTAAAGGATATAATCAGGCAGTTGACAGTATAAATAAAAATGGTTTTGTACACTATTCGGAATTATTCCGTAAATATTGTGATGCGGACCTTGCTACAGTGAAGGCTTTGCCGAAACTGAAGTTTGAGCATGCTGGTAAACCGAAAACCATAAATATAACAACGGCCTCAAAAAAGTAACAAACAATGAGTAATTATGATTTAGACAGTGCTATTTCGGTGATTGTAGATGATTGTAGAGAAAGTAATTATCGTGACTGTCTGTTGCGTTCCATTGAGTTTTTTGACGAAAACCCAATCATCCCCGATTTGAAAGACGAGGTGCAGAAGGTGATGGATAATTATGAGAAAATGCTGGAGTGCTATGCATCGGATGTAAAAGATCCGAAATTGCCTGAAGTATATGCGGGAATCAAATCATTTTGTCATAATTTAGTACATCATCTTCTGATGTATCAGGTGATTCAGAATGATTCTTTTTTCCGATCTGCATCCGATAGCAGCAAGAATCTGGATCTGATGCAAATTGGCGAAAGAATTGAAAAGGGAGATATAGATGAAGATTTTCTGAATCTTGCCTTTTCTTATATCCTCACAGTTCGTCAGTGGAATGGTAAAAAACTCTCTTATTTTGCAGATATTGTTTGCAATCCTGCCACCGATTATCGTGCAGCTGCACTCATGATATCTGCTGCCATGTTGTCGTCAATCAAAGTTTTTGATTACAATATGATGACAACTCTTTTCGATATCTGGAAAAAGTCTAAAGATGTGAAGGTTTCTGAGCGTGCCTTGGTAGGTTGGTCGGTCATCATGACGTCTGTAGATTCAGAACAATATCCATATATCAAGGAATTCATAGATAAAATTAAAGAGGATGAAAAAACAGTGGCACACCTGTTTGCTGTCCAGAAGCAGATCCTTTTCTGTATGGATGCTGCTGATGATGCTCAACAATTCAGTAATGATGTTATGTCTGCCTTCCCTGATGATAAGTGGCTGAAGCCTTTGGCTGATGATGAGAAACCTTCTGTTGATGACATTCTTGCTCCGGATATGAAGGAGAAAATGATGGCGACTATCGATAAAAAAATCAATAAGATGGTGAACATGCAGAGGCAAGGAGCAGATGTTTACTTCGATGGATTTTCCAAGATGAAGACTTTTGATTTTTTTAATGTTGCATCTAATTGGTTCCTTCCTTATTATGGTTCTCATTCTTCTCTGGCTCCTTTGTTGGAAGTTCTGGATGGAGATGATACTTTCGCAAGATCTATGGAAAAATCATTTTCTTTCAGTGATGGTGACAAATACAGTTTCTGTTTTGTCATGGCAAGTTCATTGTCTGGTATTTTGTCTGCACTCAAACCCGTAGTCAAAGAAGGATTCTCTCCTTTGCTTGATAATCCGATTGTTGATAATCCAGACGAAATGGCTTTCCTTCAGAGAAGAATCTGTTTGCAGGATTTGTACCGCTTCTTGACTTTGTCTCCATTCAAGAATTCATTCCCAGAGCTTTTCTCTACAGAAGAAGGTTCGTATGCATATTTCTTGGCTAATCCGTTATTTAAGGAAGATAAATGTTTTGATGATGCAAGAATTTTGGTCAGCAATTTCCTATTCTCCCGCGAACATTTTGAGCAATTAGATTACTTCCTCCTTGATCATCCTTATCGAAAAGATGAAAAATTAATGAAGGGATTTTGCTCTATGTCTCATTCTGATTATGTGGGAGCTATCGAATTGCTTTCTCCTTTCCAGAATGATAAAGATTCTGCAAGATTGGTCAAGAGATCTTTGATGGATTGTTATATAGGTTTGAACAATTTCGACAAAGCTTTGGAATTGTGTGAAGAGTTGGAACGTGAGAAGGCAACGAAGAGTCTTTTTGTAAAAAAGGCTTATTGTCTTTTCCAGACTCATCGTATTGATGATGCCATGGCTTTGCTCTATGAAGCGGATTACAAGAATCCGAATGATCTCGACATTCTCCGTCCTTTGGCTTGGGGACATATACTGAGACGTGAATTTGATAAGGCTCTGGCGCTCTATAATCAGATTGTGGAACTTGCTCCTTCTGAAAATAGTGAGGATGCATATAATATAGGTGTCTGCTTCTGGTTGAAAGGAAGCTTCTATAGCAGCATGCCTTTCTTCTATCGGTATATGGAAAAAACAGAAGACGATGTTGATGAGCTGATCAAGAAAATCCATGTTGATTTGAATATGCTGAAGGAAACTGGCCTCCAGGAGTTTGAATTGGTTCTCTTGAGGGATATCATTACCCGATGGAGTCCGGATGTAATGAATGATTCGGATGAAAAGGATGATCCGGATGGAGTGGATGCCATGGATGATATGGATGATTAAGTTGGTTTGCCAATTCTTAAAGTTTTGAATTAGTCTCGACACTTTCATGTAATTTGTCGAGACTATATAATATAAATAGGTAATTATGTCAGATAATAGACAAAGAAATAATGGGAAAAAGGGAGCTTCCCCGATTGATCCTAATTTCGCACATGTTCAGCCGCAGGCTGTAGAAATCGAGAGGGTGGTGCTCGGTGCTTTGATGGTTGACTCTGATGCCTTTTCTGTGGTATCGGAGCTGCTCAAACCCGAAACTTTCTATGAGCCTCGCCATCAGAAAATATACGAGGCTATCCGTAATATGAACATGGACGAACGTCCTGTGGATATTATGACGCTGAATGATGAACTCTCCAAGATGGGCGAAATTGACAAAGTGGGTGGTGTGGACTATCTGATGGAGATTTCTTCACAGGTGGCTTCTGCTGCCCATGTGGAGTCTCATGCCCGTATCCTGGCGGAGAAATATATGCAGCGACAGCTTATCCATTTTGCTGGTGACATAGAAACGAAAGCCTATGACAGCAGCGTGGATGTGGATGAACTGATGCAGCAGGCGGAAGGATCCTTGTTCCAGATTTCGCAGAACAACATGAAGCAAGACTTTACGCAGGTGGCTCCTGTGGTAAAGAATGCTGTGGAAATTCTGCAGCGAGCTGCCAGCAACAAGGGTGGTCTTACCGGTATTCCTACCGGTTATGTTGGAATGGATGAGATCACTTCCGGATGGCAGGCTTCCGATCTGGTGATTATCGCAGGGCGTCCTGCCATGGGTAAAACTTCCTTTGCACTAAGTATTGCCAAGAATGTGGCTGTAGATTATGGGGTTCCTATCGGCTTCTTCTCTCTTGAAATGAACAACGTCCAGCTGGTCAACCGTCTTATCAGTAATGTATGCGAGGTCTCTGGACGTAAGATCCTGAATGGTCAGCTGGACCCTTCTGACTGGGAACGACTGGACAAGAGAATCGGCAGATTGACCGATGCTCCTATCTATGTGGACGATACACCGGGCCTCTCTGTGTTTGAATTGAGAACCAAGGCCCGCCGACTGGTGCGCGAAAAAGGTGTCAAGATTATCATGATTGACTATTTGCAGCTGATGAATGCCAACGGTATGAAATTCGGCAGCCGACAGGAGGAGGTCTCTACCATTTCCCGTTCTCTCAAGGGACTTGCCAAAGAGCTGAATATTCCTGTCTTGGCTTTGTCTCAGTTGAGCCGTAACGTAGAAAACCGTGAGGGACTTGAAGGAAAACGCCCACAGCTGAGTGACCTCCGTGAGTCTGGAGCCATCGAGCAAGATGCCGATATGGTACTCTTCGTTCACCGCCCGGAGTATTATCACATCTATCAGGATGAAAAAGGAAACGACCTCCATGGTATGGCGCAGATCATTATCGCCAAGCACCGTAAGGGTTCTACGGGAGATGTGTTGCTCAACTTCCGTGGTGAGTTTACCCGTTTCCAGGATCCTACAGAGGCAGCAACTTCATCACCAGCCGCTGATGGTGGTGGTGAAATCATTGGTTCACGAATGAATGGAGGAAGTCCGTTGCCTCCACCTCCAGGCGACTTGCCTTTCTAAATTGCACAATTATTACGATTTTGGGTATAAATTTACGCTTCGAATACTAAATTGTTATCTTTTAGATTAAAAAAGTGATAAATTGTTTGTTCATATCGAATAAATATATTACCTTTGCAATCGTAAATTAAAAATTAAGAATTATGGCAATTGAAACATTGAACATTAGCAGCATTATTATTCGACTTCGACTGCAGTATGTAGGCGGAAGTGATGAGGTATGCATATAGTTCATGGATTATGATATAATAAGCCTTTCCACTTCCATATAGAAGTGTGAAAGGCTTTTTTGTTAAAAACTTCGGTTGTCTTCTTGGGTATAGAATAATAAAAAAAGATATTGATATGAGTGACAGATTATTTATTTTCGACACAACCCTGCGAGATGGTGAGCAGGTGCCTGGATGTCAGTTGAACACAGTGGAAAAAATTCAAGTGGCAAAACAGTTGGAGCTACTCGGCGTAGATGTTATCGAAGCCGGTTTTCCTATCTCAAGTCCAGGTGATTTCAATTCGGTTGTGGAGATTTCTAAAGCCGTGACTTGGCCTACGATTTGTGCCCTTACTCGTGCGGTGGAGAAAGATATTGACTGTGCTGCCGAGGCTTTGAAGTATGCTAAGCATAAGCGTATTCATACGGGTATCGGTACAAGCGATAGCCATATCAAATATAAGTTCAATTCTAACCGTGAAGAAATCATCGAGCGTGCTGTTGCTGCTGTAAAGTATGCTAAAAAGTACGTCGAGGATGTGGAATTCTATGCAGAGGATGCTGGTCGTACGGATAATGAGTATTTGGCTCGCGTGGTTGAGGCGGTCGTAAAGGCTGGTGCTACGGTGGTGAATATTCCTGATACTACCGGTTATTGCCTTCCTGAGGAATATGGTGCTAAAATTAAGTATCTGATGGAGCATGTTGACGGTATAGAGAATGCACGTATTTCTACTCACTGTCATAATGATCTCGGTATGGCAACTGCCAATACGCTCCAAGGTGTATTGAATGGTGCCCGTCAGGTGGAGGTTACGATGAATGGTATCGGTGAACGTGCTGGTAATACTTCTCTTGAGGAGATTGCCATGATTCTGAAGTGCCATAAGCATCTCAATATTGATACCAATATTAATACGACTAAGATTGTTCCGATGTCTCGCATGGTGAGCAGTCTTATGAATATGCCTGTTCAGCCTAACAAGGCCATCGTGGGTCGTAATGCTTTTGCTCACTCTTCTGGTATCCATCAGGATGGTGTATTGAAAAATGTTCAGACTTACGAGATTATTGATCCTAAGGATGTCGGTCTGGATGATAACGCTATCGTATTGACTGCTCGCTCTGGTCGTGCGGCATTGAAGTATCGTCTCCATGTAAATGGTGTCAATGTGGAGGATGAAGAGAAACTCGATAAGATTTACAAGAAGTTCCTACAGTTGGCTGATAAGAAGAAAGAGGTTACTGATGAGGATGTATTGATGCTCGCTGGTGCTGATTCTGCTGACAAGCATGGTGTTCAGCTCGACTGGTTGCAGGTTACTACTGGTAAGGGTGTCAAGAGTGTGGCAAGTATTGGTCTCAATATCGCAGGTCAGAAGTTCGAGGCTGCATCTTCTGGTAATGGTCCTGTGGATGCAGCTATCCGTGCTCTCAAGAAGGTGATTACCAAGGAAATGAACCTCAAGGAGTTCACTATTCAGGCTATTGATAAGGGCTCTGATGATGTAGGTAAGGTTCATATGCAGGTAGAATACGATGGTCATGTTTACTATGGCTTCGGTGCAGATACCGATATTGTGACTGCTTCTGTAGAGGCTTATATTGATTGTATCAACAAGTTCAAGGTGAGATAGTTGTTCTGTTTAAATCTTGAATTGTCATTAAACTTAAACTATAAATATTAAACATTAGCATAATGAATACATTATTCGACAAGATTTGGGACAAGCACGTTGTCCAGATTGTACCAGACGGTCCTACACAGCTTTATATCGACCGTCTTTACTGTCACGAAGTTACATCACCTCAGGCTTTTGCTGGTATGCGAGCACGCGGACTCAAGATGTTCCGCCCAGACCAGATTTTCTGTATGCCTGACCACAATACTCCTACTCACGATCAGGATAAACCAATCGAGGATCCTATCTCAAAGAAACAGGTAGATACCTTGGCAAAGAACACTTCAGATTTTGGTGTGGCTCACTTTGCGATGAACACCAAGGATAATGGTATCATCCACGTGGTTGGTCCAGAGAAGGGTCTTTCTCTTCCTGGTATGACTATTGTCTGTGGTGACTCTCATACTTCTACTCATGGTGCGATGGGTGCCGTTGCTTTTGGTATCGGTACTTCTGAGGTGGAGATGGTGATGGCTTCACAATGTATTCTCCAGAGCAAACCAAAGTCTATGCGTATCAGCATCAATGGTAAGCTCGGTAAGGGTGTTACTGCTAAGGATGTGGCGCTCTATCTGATGAGTCAGCTCACTACTTCTGGTGCTACCGGTTACTTCGTTGAGTATAGTGGCGATGTTGTGAAGGACATGTCTATGGAAGGTCGTTTGACTCTCTGTAACCTCTCTATCGAGATGGGTGCTCGTGGTGGTTTCGTGGCTCCTGATGAGACAACTTTTGAGTACATCAAGGGTCGCGAATATGCTCCTAAGGGTGAAGATTGGGATAAGGCTGTGGCTTATTGGAAAACCTTGAAGAGTGGCGATGACGCTGTATTCGATAAGGAATTGACTTTCGATGCTAAGGATATCGAACCTCGTATTACATATGGTACCAACCCTGGTATGGGTATCGGTATCACAGAGAATATTCCTACTCTTGACCAGATTCCTGAGGAAGAACAGGCTGGTTTCAAGAAGAGCCTTAACTATATGGGCTTCCAGCCTGGTGAGAAACTCGAAGGTCATCCTATCGATTATGTCTTCTTGGGCGCATGTACCAATGGACGTATAGAGGACTTCCGTGCTTTTGCTTCTTTGGTTAACGGTAAGAAGAAGGCTGAGGGCGTAACTGCTTGGCTTGTACCTGGTTCATGGCTGGTTGATAAACAAATTCGTGAAGAAGGAATTGATAAGATTGTAGAGGCTGCTGGTTTCGAAATCCGTCAGCCAGGATGTTCTGCTTGTCTTGCTATGAACGATGATAAGATTCCTGCGGGCAAGTATTCTGTAAGTACATCAAACCGTAATTTTGAGGGTCGCCAAGGTCCAGGTTCCCGTACGATCCTTGCCAGTCCTTATGTGGCAGCAGCTGCAGCTATCACTGGTAAGATTACCGACCCAAGAGAGTTTATGAAATAGTGTTTGATTAATGTTTAATGTTTAGTTGGGTTTCGCTTTACAATACATTCAATATAATCCTATTAAGTAAACATTAAACATTATCAAGTAAACATTAAAAATTAAATATTTAAATAACGATGAAACAGAAATTCAATGTAATCACATCAAGCTGCATTCCTCTTCCTTTGGAGAATGTTGATACAGACCAGATAATTCCTGCCCGTTTCCTCAAAGCTATTGACAAGGAAGGTATGGGCGACAACCTTTTCCGTGACTGGCGTTATAATGCTGACGGTACTCCTAAGCCTGATTTCGTGATGAACGACCCTTCTTATAGTGGTGTCATCCTCGTAGCAGGTAAGAACTTCGGTTCTGGTTCTTCTCGTGAGCATGCTGCTTGGGCCATTGCTGGCGCTGGCTTCCGTGTTGTCATCAGCTCTTTCTTCGCTGATATTCACAAGAACAACGAGTTGAACAACCTTGTTTTGCCTGTTGTCGTAAGTGAGGAATTCCTGAAAGAACTTTTCGAGAGCATCGATAAGGATCATAAGACAGAGGTAAAGGTGGATCTTCCTAATCAGACCGTTACTAATCTTGCAACTGGCAAGAGCGAGCATTTCGAGATCAATGGCTACAAGAAGCACTGTCTCGAGAATGGTTTGGATGATGTGGATTTCCTTGTGCAGAACCGTGACAAGGTAGAGGCTTGGGAAGCTAAAAACAAGTAATTATGGATGTTAACGCAAAGAGAGATAATTCTCGTATCAAGGAGATTGAAATCATGGACTGTACGCTGCGTGATGGCGAACAGACCAATGGTGTCAGTTTCCTTCCTCACGAGAAGTTGATGATAGCAAGAATGCTGTTGCACGATATCAATGTGGACCGCATTGAGGTGGCTTCAGCTCGTGTTTCGGAAGGCGAAAAGGATGCTGTCGCTCGTATTTGCCGTTATGCTAAGACCATAGGTAAACTGGATTCCGTTGAGGTACTTGGATTCGTGGATAACAATAAGAGTGTAGATTGGATTGCTGAATGTGGCGGTCATGTTATCAACCTCTTGGCAAAGGGCAGTTACAAGCACTGCACCCAGCAGCTCAAGATGTCTCCTGAGGAGCATCTTGCGCATATCAAGCAGACCATTGATTATGCCTTGAGCAAGAATTTCACTGTAAATCTCTACTTGGAGGATTGGTCGAGCGGAATGCGCGATAGTCGTGATTATCTCTTCATGATGATGGACAAACTGGTCAAGCTGCCTATCAAGCGTTTCCTTCTTCCTGATACTTTAGGAATTCTGAACCCATTGCAGTGTGTGGAGTATATGCGCCTGATGGTGCGCCGCTATCCGAATACTCACTTCGATTTCCATGCTCATAATGATTATGACTTGGCGGTGAGCAATTCTTTGGCTGCAGTACTGAGTGGGGCTAAGGGACTTCACGTTACCGTAAATGGTCTGGGTGAACGTTGTGGCAATGCGCCTTTAGCGAGCGTGCAGGTGATTCTGAAGGATATGTTTGAGGCTAAAACCAATATCAAGGAAGATCGTCTGAATGAAATCTCCCGTCTGGTAGAGGGGTATAGTGGTATTGCTGTGGCTCCGAATACTCCTGTCGTGGGTGATAATGTCTTCACACAGGTGGCTGGTGTTCATGCTGATGGCGATAACAAGGACAAGCTTTATTGCAATGATCTGGTGCCTGAACGATTCGGCAGACATCGTGAATATGCTCTTGGCAAGAACTCCGGCAAGGCTAATATTGTTCAGAATCTTAATGAACTGGGTTTGGAGTTGACGCCGGAGCAGACCAAGGCGGTGACGAAACGTATTACCGAACTGGGTGATCGCAAACAGTTGGTAACTCAGGATGATCTTCCTTATATCGTGAGCGATGTGCTGAAACATTCCGCTCCTGAAGATAAGGTAAAGCTGGTAAGCTACATGGTGTCAACTTCTTATGGTTTGAAGCCTATTGCAAGTGTAAAAGTTGAAATCGATGGCAAGGAATATGAAGATCAGAGTACTGGTGATGGTCAGTATGATGCTTTCGTGAAAGCTTTACGTAATATATATAAGGTAAAGCTTGGCAAAACCTTCCCATTGCTTGACAACTATCAGGTAAGTATTCCTCCTGGCGGTCGTACAGATGCACTTGTTCAGACTGTCATCACTTGGCGTGAAGGTAATCGTATCTGGAGAACCCGAGGTTTGGATGCCGACCAGACTGAGGCTGCTATCAAGGCAACGCTGAAGATGATCAATATGTATGAGGCAGATAAGAGTGACGAACAGCCAGTATCGCCTCGAAATTTAGACATGGAATAAAAACGATTAAAAAATAAATAAGATGAAATTAAACATTGCAGTTCTCGCCGGTGATGGTATCGGACCAGAGATTATGAAGCAGGGCGTTGCTGTTATGCAGGCCATTGCAAAGAAATTCAATCACGAGTTTACTTACAACGAGGCTATCTGCGGCGCTCATGCTATCGATGAGGTAGGTGATCCATTCCCAGAGGAAACCTTCAAGACTTGTATGGATGCTGATGCTGTGCTTTTTGCAGCTGTTGGTGACCCACGTTTCGACAACAATCCTACTGCCAAGGTTCGTCCTGAGCAGGGTTTGCTCGCTATGCGTAAGAAGTTGGGCCTTTTTGCTAATGTACGTCCTGTTGCAACATTCGATTGCTTGCTCCACAAGTCTCCTTTGAAAGATGAACTCTTGAAGGGTGCTGACTTTGTTGTCATTCGTGAGTTGACCGGTGGTATGTACTTCGGTGAGAAGTATCAGGACAACGATAAGGCTTACGATACAGATATCTATACACGTCCTGAGATTGAGCGCATCTTGAAGGTAGCTTTCGAGTTTGCCATGAAACGCAATAAGCACTTGACTGTTGTTGATAAGGCAAACGTTTTGGCTTCTTCTCGTCTCTGGCGTCAGATTGCTAAGGAAATGGAGCCTCAGTATCCTGAGGTTAATACCGACTATATGTTTATCGACAACGCTTCTATGCGTGTGTTAACAGAACCTACTTTCTTCGATGTCATCGTAACAGAGAATACCTTCGGTGACATCCTGACTGATGAGACCTCATGCATTACAGGATCTATGGGCTTGCAGCCATCCAGCTCTTTGGGTGAGCATACTCCATTGTTTGAGCCTGTTCATGGTTCATGGCCACAGGCAGCTGGCAAGAATCTTGCCAACCCTGTTGCTCAGATTCTTTCTGCAGCCATGTTGCTTGAGCACTTTGGTCTGAACGAGGAAGGTGCTTTGATTCGCAAGGCTGTTGATGCCTCTCTTGATGCCAATGTCCGTACACCTGAAATTCAGGTTGAGGGCGGTGCACAGTACGGTACCACTCAGGTTGGTGAGTGGATCGTAAACTGGATCAAGAATGCGTAATCTACAGATGCTATATTTATATATGATTATAGTATTCTCATGGGGAATGTTTCTTACATTCCCCATTTTTATTGCTTGTTTCTTTGGCTCTAAATATCAAAAGTTTCTTAAATAAAGAAAATATCTCTCATTTTTAATATTATTTAGATTGCTATATTCGTCTATCTGAGGCTAAATGATTACTTTTGCGATTGTTTTAATAAATGCTCCTTATCTTGGAGTGATTAAATACGATTTTAATTTAGAGTTTAAACGTAAAAGTATATAGATTATGGCAGAAGCTATAGATATCCGCGAATTGAATATCCGGATTGAACAACAAAGTCATTTCGTTACCAATCTGGTAACTGGCATGAATAAGGTCATTGTAGGACAGAAGCACCTTGTTGACTGTCTTTTGATAGGCTTGCTTTCCGATGGTCACATTCTCTTGGAAGGTGTGCCGGGATTGGCTAAGACCCTTGCAATTAAAACACTGTCTCAGTTGATTAGTGCCGATTATAGTCGCATTCAGTTTACTCCAGATTTGTTGCCTGCCGATGTAATCGGTACACAGATCTATTCCCAGAAGGATGAGTCTTTCCATGTAAAGAAAGGCCCTGTCTTTGCAAACTTTGTGTTGGCTGATGAAATCAACCGTGCACCTGCTAAAGTACAGAGTGCTTTGCTGGAAGCTATGCAGGAACATCAGGTTACCATAGGCGAACAGACTTTCAAGTTGCCTAATCCTTTCCTTGTTATGGCTACTCAGAATCCTATAGAACAGGAAGGTACTTATCAGCTGCCTGAAGCGCAGGTTGACCGTTTCCTCCTAAAGGTTGTCATTGATTATCCGTCCTTGGAAGAGGAAAAACTTATCATCCGTGAAAATATTCAGGGCAGTATGCCTACAGTGACTGCTGTTACTTCTGCTGATGAAATTCTCAAGGCTCGTAGCATTGTCAATGAGGTATATATTGATGAAAAGATTGAGCAGTATATTGCTGATATTGTTTTCGCTACCCGTTATCCTGACCGTTATGGACTGGCAGATTTGAAGGATATGATTACCTTTGGTGGCAGTCCTCGTGCAAGTATCTCTTTGGCAAAAGCAGCACGAGCATACGCTTTCATCAAGCATCGCGGTTATGTGGTTCCTGAGGACGTGAGAGCTGTTGCTCATGATGTTTTGAGACATCGTATTGGTCTTTCTTATGAGGCTGAGGCAAGTGATGTAACCAGTGAAGAAATTGTAAGCCGAATTATCAACAAGGTGGAGGTTCCTTGATGGATACACAAGATCTTTTAAAAAAAGTTCGTAAGATTGAAATCAAGACTCGCGGATTGAGCCAGAATGTTTTCGCAGGTCAATACCACTCTGCTTTCAAGGGTAGGGGTATGGCTTTTGCGGAAGTAAGGGAGTATCAGTTCGGAGATGATGTGCGTGACATTGATTGGAATGTTACAGCCCGTTTCCATCGTCCGTTCGTCAAGGTTTTTGAAGAAGAACGCGAACTTACGGTCATGCTGTTGGTCGATGTGAGTGGCTCGTTGGATTTTGGTACAAGTTGCCAGATGAAACGTGACTTGGCTACAGAGATAGCTGCCACATTAGCCTTCAGCGCTATTCAGAATAATGATAAGATAGGTGTTATCTTTTTCTCGGACAGAATAGAAAAGTATATTCCTCCGAAGAAGGGAAGAAAACATATTCTTTATATCATTAGGGAAATGTTGGATTTCCATCCTGACAGCCAGCGCACTGATATCGGTGTTGCCTTGGAATATTTTACTCGTGTCATGAAGAGACATTGCACTGCGTTCCTGATTTCGGATTTCTATGATGAAAAAGATTATCAGCACAAACTGCAGATTGCCAATCAGAAACATGATGTAGTGGCCATCCAGGTTTATGATTTAAGGGCTAAGACATTACCGGATATCGGCTTGTTGAAGGTAAGGGATGCTGAGACTGGACATGAAATGTATATTGATACCAGTAGCAAGAAATTGAGGTTGGCTCATACTCGCAATTGGATGTATCGTGAAGAAAAACTTCGTGATACATTTGCCAAGAGTAAAGTGGACTGGACTTCCATTGCTACGAATGAAGATTTCTCTAAAGCGCTTCTCATGCTTTTCAAGCAGAGAGGATGAAATGATTACGATGACTGAAGTATATAAATACTTTGCGAATCATATAATATTGGATTAATGATTAAAGTTAAAAGTTTTATATTAGCAATCGCCTTGATTTGCAGTGCCTTTTCTGCTTCAGCACAAAGTGTTGAACAGAAGTTGGATTCTCTGCAACTTCTCATTGGTGAGCAGACTACTTTACATCTTACAGTGACTGCCAACCGTGGTCAGAAGATTGTAATGCCTTCTTTCAAACCTTCCCAACAGTTGATACCTGGTGTAGAGGTTGTTGGACAGAGTGAAGAAAATACTTCTGAGATTGATGGTAACCGCATTCAGGTGAGTCGCAACTATACGCTTACTTCTTTTGATGAGAATGTGTATGCGATTCCTGCACTCAATGTAAAGGTAAACGGCAAGGACTTTCATGGTAATCCCTTAGCATTGAAAGTACTTACGGTTCCTGTAGATACAGTTCATCCTAACCAGTTCTATCCTCCTAAGGACGTTCAGGACAATCCTTTCCTCTGGAGTGAATGGAGTGGAATCTTTTGGTTGAGCGTATTGATGTTATTGCTCTGTGGTGCAATGTGTTATCTCTTGCAGAGATTAAAGCAGAATAAACCAATTCTCAAAAGTTTCCGTATTGTAAAACGAGTTCCTGCTCATGAAAAGGCTCTTAACGAAATCAACGCTATCAAGCATCAGCGCTCTGAGAATCAGGAGAATCTGAAAGAGTATTATACCCGTCTTACCAATACTTTGCGTGAATATATCAATGGTCGCTTCGGATTTAACGCTATGGAGATGACCAGTAGCGAAATTATCGAATGTCTCCAGTCTGCTGGTGATCAGAAGATGATTGATGAATTGAGACAACTCTTCAGAACTGCCGATCTGGTAAAGTTTGCCAAGTATGAGACGCTCATCAATGAAAACGATTCTAATCTCGTTAATGCCATCAACTTTATCGACCAGACAAAGACCGACGAAAAGCCTGTAGAGGAGAAAATCGTTCCAACATTGAGTGAGAATGATAAGAAGTCTCAGAGTCAGCGTAAGGTCATCAAGTTGCTCTTATGGGCAGGCTCTTTGGCGATTGTTGCTATTTTGGTTTATATCGTCTATACAGTGGTTTCACTTGTTTAACAGTGGTTGTTGGACGATAGTTATTAATAAAACGAAAAAATGGAATTTGCAAGTAAAGGATACTTTCTGTTACTCCTGTTATTGATACCTTATATATTATGGTATTTCCTATACAGGAGAAAGAACGAGCCAACGATGCGTATGAGTGATACCAAGCAGTATCTTTATGCGCCTAAGAGTCTGCGTGTTCGTCTGATTCATCTTCCGATGTTTCTGCGCTGCGTCTCTTTTGTACTGATTGTTTGTGCAATGGCTCGTCCTCAAACCCATAATTCCTGGGACAACAAGACGGTGGAAGGTATAAATATCATGCTGGCGATGGACGTATCTACATCCATGCTTGCTGAAGACTTGAAACCTAACCGTATGGAAGCTGCCAAGGATGTTGCTCATGAATTCATATCAGGCCGTCCGAATGACAATATCGGTTTGACGATTTTTGCCGGTGAGGCTTTTACTCAGTGTCCGATGACCACAGACCATTCGAGTCTCTTACGCCTGTTGCAAGATACTCGTACGGATATAGCTGCCCGAGGTCTTATCCAGGATGGTACCGCTGTGGGTATGGGTCTGGCTAATGCCGTGAGTCGTCTGAAAGATTCGAAATCAAAGAGCAAGGTTGTCATTCTTCTGACTGATGGTAGTAATAATATGGGTGATATTTCTCCTATGACAGCTGCAGAAATTGCCAGAAGTTTGGGTATCAGAGTTTATACCATTGGTGTCGGTACAAATAAGGTTGCTCCATATCCAGTACCTGTAGCAGGTGGAGTTCAATACGTGAATATTCCTGTGGAAATAGACACGAAGACTTTGAAGGATATTGCCCAGACTACCGATGGTAATTTCTATCGAGCTACCAATAACAAGGAGTTGAAGCAAATCTATCAGGATATTGATAAACTGGAGAAAACGAAGATGAACGTCAAGCATTTCGCCAAGAGATATGAGGCTTATCAGCCTTTCATTATTGCAGCGTTCTTGATCTTGTTCATGGAAATTCTTCTTAGAATCACCTGGTTGAGAAAAATTCCTTAAAAAAAAGAGGTCGAACTTCCATTTTATACATGAAGTCGATTCTTGTAGATTTAAATAGATTAGAAAATGTTACGTTTTGAAGATCCTATATTCCTCTGGTTGCTATGCATCCTTCCGGTTTTGATTTTAATCAGACTGATAGGATGGAGGAGGAGACATGCAAAGTTGAAGAAGCTGGGTGATCCTGAGCTTCTCAAACAATTGATGCCTGGTATTTCTAAATACCGTCCTACCGTGAAATTCTGTCTGCTGTTGTCAGCATTGGCACTCCTGATTGTCATGTTGGCTCGTCCGCAGATGGGTAGCAAGATTTCGCATGATAAGCGACAGGGTATTGAAACTATCATTTGTTTGGATATCTCCAACTCTATGTTGGCAGAGGATGTCGTTCCTTCCCGTCTTGATAAGAGTAAGATGCTGGTAGAAAATCTGGTTGATAATTTTACCAATGACAAGATTGGACTGATTGTTTTTGCAGGCGATGCGTTTGTGCAGTTGCCTATTACCAGCGATTACGTTTCTGCCAAGATGTTCTTGCAGAATATCACCCCTGGTCTGATTCAGACACAAGGCACCAATATAGCTGATGCCATTGATTTGGCTTCTAAAAGTTTTACCCAACAGAACAATGTTGGACGTGCTATCGTTGTGATTACTGATGGTGAAAACCATGAACCAGGTGCAGCGGAAGCTGCTGCCGCTGCCAAGAAAAAAGGTATTAATGTATTTATCCTTGGTATTGGTAATACGACAGGTGCGCCTATCCCTATGGGTGATGGCGGTTATCTGAAAGATCATTCCGGTAATACGGTTATGACTGCCCTGAATGAAAACATGTGCAAGGAATTGGCTCAGGCTGGTAGCGGACAGTATATTCATGTTGATAATACCAGCGATGCAGAGAAAACACTGAATGATGATCTGGCAAAATTGCAAAAGGGAGATACTTCTTCTGTGATATACAGTGAGTATGACGAACAGTTTCAGGCTGTTGGTATTTTAGTGATATTGCTTTTAATCATAGAAATCTGTATTTTGGAAGTGAAAAATCCTCTGTTGAGAAATGTCATGTTTTTTGGTAAGGCCTTTTCTATGGGAAAGGCTGCCAAATCATCGCAATTGGGTAAAACCAGTATCCTGCTTCTTCTCTTGATTGTGAATAGCGGACTTGCATTTGCGCAGAATGACAGAACCTTCATTCGACAGGGTAATAAGTTATACCAATCTCAGAAATGGGCTCAGGCTGAAACCCAATATCGGAAAGCTATATCTAAAAATGCTAAGAATACCCAGGCTTTGTATAATTTAGGTTGTGCTTTGATGATGCAGCAGAAGGATTCCATGGCGATGGTACAGTACCAGCATGCAGCACAGGAAGAAACCAATGTGCTGAGACGTTCCAAGAGTTATCACAACATGGGTGTTATCATGCAAAACCATCGTGAATATGCCAAGGCTATTGAATGTTATAAAATGGCTCTGAGATGTAATCCTCAGGATAATGAAACAAGATATAATCTTGCTTTGTGTAAGAAACTTCTGAAGAATCAACCTCAAAAGAATAATAAAGATAATAAGAATAATAAGAACAAGAACAACAAAAATAAAAACAAAAATCAGAATAATAAGGACAAGAATAACGAACAAAATAAAAACAATAAGAAAAATAACGACAAGGATAAGAATAAACAGAACCAGAACGAAGAGCGTAATCAGGACAAGATGAGCAAAGACAACGCTGAGCAACTTCTGAATGCAGCTATTCAACAAGAGAAGGCAACAAAACAGAAAATGCAGAAAGCATTGTCACAGCCTAAGAGCCGCTCTTATGAGAAAAACTGGTAATAGGAATCTTATCACAGACTCTTTTTTTCAAAAAGTAAAATTATGATGTGTATAATGAAACATATTGGACGTTATGCGATATTGGTGGTGATTGCTATTTGCTGTGCTCTAAGTTCCAGAGCTCAGCATATTGTTGTATCTGCTCCATCTCATGTGTCGGCGGGTGAGAACTTCCGTCTGGCTTACACTATTAATACGCGTGATGTGGAGGAATTCCGCATGGGCGGAGTACCAGAAGGATTGGAAGTGATTGCCGGTCCTTATACTTCCCAGCAGTCCAGCTATCAGATGATTAACGGACATACCAGTTCTTCTTCTTCCGTTACTATTACTTATACTTTGTATGCTGCAAAGAATGGTTCTTATACGATAGGATCTTCTCATGCTGTAGTAAATGGTAAGAGAATTGCTTCTCGTGCTGTTAAGGTGAGTGTTTCTGGTCATGCCAGAAATTCCAATGGTGCTCCGAATATGCACGGAAGTTCCAATATGGATGATGAACCTCGTATGCGACAGGCTGGTTCTTCTATTTCTGGTAGAGATCTTTTCATCAAGGTTTCTGCCAATAAGAAAACGGTACATGAACAGGAACCTGTCTTGTTGACCTATAAGGTATATACTCTGGTTGATTTATCTCAGTTGGAAGGAAAAATGCCTGACTTGAAGGGTTTCCATACTCAGGAGGTAGCTTTGCCTCAGCAGAAGGCTTTTCATAGTGAAATGGTCAATGGTCGTCAATATAAGTGTGTGACCTGGAGCCAGTATGTCATGTATCCGCAGATGACTGGTAAACTTGAAATTCCGTCTATTACTTTTAAGGGTCTCGTCGTTCAGCAGAATCGTAATGTGGATCCGATGGAAGCTTTCTTTAATGGTGGCTCCGGTTATGTTGAGGTACACAAGGATATCAAAGCACCAGGCATGACTATCAATGTTTTGCCTTTGCCATCTCGTCCAGCTAATTTCTCAGGAGGTGTGGGTAAGTTTAATATTTCTGCAAGTATAGACAAGAAAGAAGTAAAAGCAGGTGATCCTGTTACCATCCGTGTGGTTGTGGGTGGAGTAGGAAATCTCAAGCTTCTCAAACAACCTGTCGTTACTTTGCCGAAAGATTTTGATAAATATGATGCTAAGATAACCGACAAGACTCGCCTGACCTCCAATGGTGTTGAAGGTAATATGGTATATGATTTCTTGGTTGTACCTCGTAATCAGGGTTCTTATAAGATTCCGCCTGTAGAATTTACATATTACGATACATCTTCTAATTCATATAAGACCATCAAGACTCAGGCCTTTGATCTGACTGTGTCTAAAGGCGATGGTTCTACAGGAGGTTCACAGGATTTCTCTGATCAGGCAAAGGATATTCGTGCTTTGAAATTAGGAAAGAGCAAGTTGCATGATTTGGATGATATGTTCTATGGCAGTTTTGGATATTGGACCAGTCTGCTCGTTCCGCTTATCACCTTTATTGTTTTGCTTGTTGTCTTCCGCAAACGAGCTTTGGAAAATGCAGACATCGTGAAGGTTCGTTCTAATAAGGCTAATAAGATTGCAACGAAACGTCTGAAAAAAGCTCAGCAGCTGATGTCTCACGGTAAACAGAATGAATTCTATGATGAAGTTTTGCGAGCATTGTGGGGTTATGTGAGCTATAAGTTGAATATTCCTGTAGAGAAACTCTCTCGTGAGAATATCACGGAAAATTTAGAGATGCATTCTGTCAACATCTCAACGATTGATAAATTTACCCAGGCATTGGATGAGTGTGAGTTCGAACGATATGCACCGGGTGATGCTGCTGGTAATATGAATAAGACTTTCAATTCTGCTATGACAGGAATTATGGAAATAGAAAACGCAATCAATGCTATGCGCAAGGATCACAAGAACCGTGCAAAAGAGGACAGACAGTCCTATTCTTTCATATGGATTCTTGCATTCTTTCTCCTTACATCTGTGTCTGCTTCTGCAATAACCAAGCAGAATGCAGATGCTGAGTATCAGAAAGGGAATTACCAGCAAGCTATCAAGGATTATGAGGATCTCCTGAAAAATGGTGTTTCTTCTGAGATCTATTATAATTTGGGTAATGCTTATTATCGTACGGATAATATCACAAAGTCAGTATTGGCTTTCGAGCGTGCTCATCTCCTGTCTCCTGGAGATGAAGATATTAATTTCAATCTTCAGTTTGTTCGTGGCAAGACGATTGACAAGATTACACCTGTAAGCGAGATGTTTTTCGTGACATGGTATAAGGCTTTAGTAAATTATACCAGTGTTGATTGCTGGGCAAAGACTGGTATCATAGCTATTATCATAGCTTTGGTTTTAGCATTGGTCTATCTGTTTGCTCCGCAAATCTATTTGCGCAAGATGGGCTTTTTTGGTGGTATATTCTTCTTGGTTATTTTCCTGTTCTGTAATGTCTTTGCATATCAGCAGAAAGAAGTTCTCTTAAACCGCACGGGTGCTATTGTGGTGGCGCCAACTGTGAATGTGAAGAATACGCCTGCTAAATCAAGTTCAGACCAATTCGTCATTCATGAGGGAACTCGAGTTGATATTACTGACAAGTCTATGGATGACTGGCGAGGTGTTCGCCTGGCTGACGGGCGAACAGGTTGGGTAGAGACCAAACAAATAGAGGAAATATAATATGGGAGCATCTCTTTTATTAAATGCGGATTTGGCGTTGCTTCACTTCTTTAATGGAAGTGGTAATATGCTGTTGGACCAGATAGTCTGGCTACTTTCTTCCGGATTGACCTGGGTTCCTCTTTATCTGGCTTTGTTTTATATTGTAATGAGAAACAATGAAACAATGTCTCAGATAGGATTGGTAGTTCTGATGGCTATTCTATGTATCTTCTTTTCCGACGGATTAGTAGATGGTATTATCAAACCATTGGTTGCCCGTTGGAGACCAAGTAATGATCCTGTTATCAAATATACCATAGAGGTAGTCAACAATATGCGCCTGAAAGATTTCAGCTTCTGTTCTGCCCATGCAGCGAATACCATGTCATTAGCTGTATTTTTCTCTCTCTTGATACGTAGTCGTCTGATGACTTTCACGTTGGTCTTCTGGTCATTGTTGAACTGTTGGACTCGCCTTTATTTAGGTGTACATTATCCTTCAGACATTCTCTGTGGACTGGTATTGGGAGTTGTAGTTGGTATATTGGTTTACCTGCTGTATTATCGTTTGTATTATAAGATTTCTCCGAAGATTAAATACATTTCCAATCAATATACAAGTACGGGCTATGCGCACGATGATTTGGATTTTGTGATGGGTGTTATTATGTTCATCCTCGTCTATGTGCTTTTGCGTGCCTGTATCATGATGAGTGGATTTTAATGTGATGTGAGAAATATAGCATGGTGATAGGAATATAAAGAATAAATTGAAAATGGATACAAAACATATTAAAATTAGTGATTACAATTATAGTTTGCCAGATGAGCGAATCGCCAAGTTCCCTATAGCTCAGCGAGATCATTCTAAACTTTTGGTCTATAAGCATGGTGTGGTCAGTGATGATGTCTTTTATCATCTGCCAGATTATCTTCCTAAGGGAGCTTTGATGATATTCAATAATACAAAGGTGATTCAAGCACGTATGCACTTTAGAAAGGAAACTGGTGCTTTGATTGAAGTCTTCCTGATGGAACCTGCTGCTCCTACCGATTATGAATTGATGTTCCAGACTACTGGTCACTGTTCTTGGTTGTGTATGGTGGGTAATCTGAAGAAATGGAAAGACGGTAGCCTGAAACGCGATTTTGAAATCAAAGGTCATTCGCTCACTCTTTCTGCAACGATGCGAAGAGGAGAGGCTGGTGCTGACGGCAAGGCTGCTCCTTTAGCTGTAGGTGGTGGAACTAATTATTGGATAGACTTTGATTGGGATAATGAAAATATCTCTTTTGCTGAGATTCTCGAGGCAGTCGGTGAATTGCCGATTCCTCCTTATCTGAATCGCGAAACTCAGGAGAGTGACAAGACTACCTATCAGACGGTTTATTCTAAAATCAAGGGTAGTGTAGCTGCTCCTACGGCTGGCCTTCATTTTACAGATGCAGTCTTGGCAGATCTGGATGCCCATGGTATAGACAGAGAAGAAGTGACTCTTCATGTTGGTGCTGGTACATTCAAACCGGTCAAGAGTTTGGAGATCGAGGGGCATCAGATGCATACGGAGTATATCGTTGTTCATCGTCGTAGCTTGGAAAAACTGCTTCACCATGATTGTCAGGTGATAGCTGTGGGTACTACCAGTGTTCGTACGATTGAAAGTCTTTATTATATGGGTGTTCATCTGTTGAAACATCCAGAGGCCAATGAAGAGGATTTGCATGTGAAACAGTGGGATCCTTATGATGACGGTCGTGATGGTGGTCTTGTAGATGATATTACTCCGATGCAGGCTATTCAGGCTATCGTAGATTATTTGGATAAGAATGGATTGGAGGCACTGCATTCCAGTACACAGATTATTATAGCTCCAGGATATACCTATAAGATTGTGAAGATGCTGGTTACTAATTTCCATCAGCCACAGAGTACTCTCTTGTTGTTGGTCAGCGCCTTCCTGCATGGTGATTGGCATCAAGTATATGATTATGCTTTAAGTCACGATTTCCGTTTCTTGAGTTACGGAGATTCTTCTTTGCTGATTCCATAAGGGGTAGTCAAGTATTCAAAGACTCAGTTAAATAATAAATAACTAAAGTTTCCCACCCCAAAATAGTAGGGTAAAAATA